>JACQFK010000563.1 GCA_016200125.1 Planctomycetota bacterium | reverse complement strand
GAGATGTCCTATAAGTTGGATACAGGGGGCACCCCCCGGATGGGATCCTGTCACAACACTTCGAAGTATGGGTTCCTATCGTTTCCCGATTCGCCGTCTGAAGGCAAATACGTGTTCATCATCAACGAGAACAATACAGTCTTCCGATCCGCCGTGACGGTTCCTGTGAGATTGGGAGGCGCCACTCCTCCGGGTTTGAACGGAATACGGGCAAGCTACCTGGAGTGGCCAAATGACAGGGAATTGTGGCCCGGCCCGCCCATCTACTCCAGCGGAAACTAGATCGCCAGCGTGCCCGTGCTGTCGCCGAGCGAGGGGAGCTTCACGCCGACCCGCTGCAGCATCGCGAGCCACAGGTTGTTCAGCGGCGTCTCGCGGGGGAAGCGGACGTGGCGGCCCGTCTTCACCGTGCCGCCTCCCTTGCCGGCGAGCAGGATCGGCAGGTTGTCGTGGTTGTGGGCGTTGCCGTCCGAGTTGGCGCTGCCGTAGGCGAGGAGGCAGTTGTCGAGCAGCGTCCCCTCGCCCTCCTTCACGGACTTCAGGCGGCCGATCGTGTAGGCCAGCATCTGGGTGTGGAACGCGTTGATCTTGGCGATCTTCGCCTTCTTCTCGGGGCTGTTGCCGTGGTGCGAGAGGTCGTGGTGGCCTTCGGGCACGCCGGCGAAGGCGTAGGGCTTGTTGCTGCCCTCGTTCGCGACCACGAAGGTCGCGACGCGGGTGATGTCGGTCTGGAAGGAGAGCACGAGCAGGTCGCCCATCAGCTTGATGTGCTCCTCGTAGCTCGCGGGGATGCCGGCGGGGCGGGCCACGCCCTCGGGGACCTTCACCTCGGGCATCTTCGCCGCCCGCTCGAGCCGCACCTCGATGTCGCGGATCGAGCCGATGTACTCGTCGAGCTTCTGCTGGTCCTGCTTGCCCACCCGGCCGTTCAGGTCCTTGTAGTCCTCGCGGACCAGGTCGATGACGCTCTGGCGCTGGGCGCGGGTCTTCGCGCGCTCCGCCGCCGAGCCGCCGCCGAAGAGCCGGTCGAAGACCAGCTTCGGATTCACCTCCTTGGGGAGGGGCTGGGTGGCCGACTTCCAGGACATCGTCGACGAGTAGACGCAGCTGTAGCCGGAGTCGCAGTTGCCGGCCATCGCGCCCGCTTCGCAGCCGATCTCCAGCGAGGAGAGGCGCGTCTGGTCGCCGATGGACGAAGCCGCCACCTGGTCGACCGAGACGCCCGCGCGGATGTCCGTGCCGTCGGTCTTGCGGGGCTGGGCGCCCGTCAGGAAGGCGCCGAGCGCGCGGGCATGGTCGCCGCCGCCGTCGCCGTGGGGCCGCGCCTTGTCGGCGGTGAGGCCCGTCAGAATGTTGAAGTCCTCGCGCAGGTCCTTGAGCGGCTGGAGGATCGCGGGAAGGGCGAAATCGGCCCCTTCGGCCTTCGGGGTCCAGTCGTCCATGTTCTTGCCGTTGGGGACGTAGACGAAGCCGAGACGCACGGGGAAAGCGGGGGGAGTCGAGCCGGCCCAGGCGGGGGTCATGGCTTCGAGCCAGGGAACCGCCACGGCGGCGCCGAGGCCTCTCAGGAGCCTGCGCCGGGAAATCGGCTGGTTGCTCATGCGTCTCTCGCCCTCATTAATCCTGTACGTTCTTGCCGCGCCTCAGGCGGAAAGGATCGCTTTTTGCGATTTCGGCCACCACGGCCGAGAACTTGTAGTTGTTCTTCGCCACCCCCGCCAGCGCCTTGTCCAGCGGGCGGTCGTCGTAGGGCTCCATGCCCCGGCCCAGCGCGTAGATCATCATCTTCTCGATCACGCAGCGCGCGAAGGCGTCCTTCTTGGCCAGGATCGCCTTCTTGAGATCGGGCACGCCCTTGATCGTCGTCCCGTCCGGCAGGGTGCCGCCCGGATCGATCTCGAAGGCGCCGTCCTTGGTCCGCCAGGCGCCGATCGCGTTGAAGTTCTCCAGCGCGAAGCCGATCGCGTCCATCCGCGTGTGGCAGTTGGCGCAGGAGGGGTTCGTGCGGTGCTGCTCCATGCGCTGGCGGAGCGACCCGGACTGCTGCGACTGCGGCGTCTCGGGAAGCTCGGGCACGTTGGGCGGCGGCGGGGGCGGCGGCGTGCCGAGGATCTGCTCGAGGACCCAGCGGCCGCGCTTGACGGGCGAGGTCCGCGTGGGATTGGACGTCACGGTCAGGATGCTCGCCTGGGTGAGGAGGCCGCCGCGCTCGCCGCCCTGCAGCGAGACCCGGACGAAGCTGTCGCCGCGGATCGGCGACCCGCCCGGCTTCGCCGGCTTCTCTCCCTGGCGGTTGCCGTTCGTGTCGGCGATCCGGTAGTGCTGGGCCAGCCGCTCGTTCAGAAACGTGTAGTCGGCGTCGACGAACTCCAGGATGGAGCGGTCTTCGCGGATGACCGTCTCGAGGAACATCTGGGTCTCCTGGAGCATCGCCTGGCGGAGCCGCTGGTTGAAAGCGGGGAAGAGGCCGCCGTCCGGGGCGACGAACGCGATGCGCTTGAGCTGGAGCCACTGCATCGCGAAGTTGTCCACCAGCGTCCTCGCGCGCGGATCCTTGAGCATCCGGCCGACCTGCTTGTCGAGATTCGCCGTCAGCTCATTCTTCGACGCGAGCTTGAAGAGCTCGTCGTCGGGCATCGTGCTCCAGAGGAAGTAGGACAGGCGCGACGCCAGCTGGTACTCGTTGATCGCGTGGGCCTGCGGCATTTCGGGGCGGTCGTCGAGCTCGACCCGGAACAGGAACTTCGGCGAGACGAGCACGGCCTCGAGCGCGCGCTGGACGCCGGCCTCCCACTTCTCGCCGCCGGCCTCGACCTTCTCGACGAGCTTGAGCAGCCGCGCAAGCTCCGTGTCGGCGACGGGGCGGCGGAAGGCGCGATCGGCGAAGGACTTGATGATGCCGCGCGCCTGCTCGGCCTTGGGCTTGCCCGCGACCGACGCCGTCGCCTGCCGCTGGAATGCGGGCCGCGGATCCAGCGGGCCCGTGACGACGAAGCCTTCGACGTTCACCTCGAGGACGGGCTCGCCCTCGGCGCCCTTGAAGAGCGCGAGCGCCAGCCGGTCGATGCCGGCCACCGAGGAGATCTTCACCTCGAAGCGCTTCGCGTCCTTCTCCTCGCTGACGGGGACCTCCATGGTTTCGAGGATCCGGAACGGCTTCAGGCCCTGCAGCGCGGAGCCGGACAGCTTGGCGATCTCCGCGTCGGAGGCCGTCCCGGTCACGTCCTTCCCGCAGGCGAGCACCGCGACCTTGACCGGTTTGCCCTTCGCGTAGGCGCGAAACTTGAAGAGATAGTCGCCGTCGGCGGCGAGGCGGTACGGGGAGAAGAGCGGCCCCGTGGTGATGCCGTCGCCCTTTTCCGCGCGGACGGGACGGTACTTGGTCTGCGGGACCTTGTTGCCGGCGGGTTCGAGGTACTTGGCGCTCGTGTGCTTGTCCATCGGCTTGGGCGGCTCGGCCGGGAAGACGCGCTGGACGATGGTCTCGGCGGCGGCGAGGTAGCGCTCCATGAGGACGGGCGAGAGCGTCAGGACGTCGCCGATGTTGTCGAAGCCGTGGCCGATGTCGTTGGAGGGGAAGTCCTCGGCGGGATCGAAGTCGAGGCCGACGAGGTCGCGGATCGTGTTGCCGTACTCCGTGCGGTTCAGACGACGGACGGTGACGCGGCCGGGGTTGAGCGGCGCGTTGGGGTCGATCTTGTTGAGCGCCGTCTCGATCGCCCTGATGAGCGCCTCGCGATCCTTCGACTCGAGCGGCGGCTTCGCCTCCTCGGGGGGCATCTCGTGGATCGCGAGCTTCTGGAGGACTCCCTTCCAGGTCTTGCGGTCGGCCCGGACCGACGTCTCGTTGGCGTACTTGGCGAGGTTGAGGTCGGCCTTGGGCTTGGCGGCCGCGCCGTGGCACTTGATGCAATACTTGCTGAGGAGGGGCTGGATCGTGCGGCCGTAGGCGTCGTCGGGGGCCGACTGGGGCTCGACCGTGGCGTTCCCGAGGAAGAGCAGGAGACTCGACAGCAGGCCGGACATCGAACTCGCCCCTAGCCTCAAGGTGTATCTCCGTGCTCTGACTACCTTACGCCCGCCGCTCCTGGGATGTATATCGGTTATGGGCTCCCGTGTGACTGAGTTTTGCCCTTACGCAAAAGCATACCCCGGACTACGATTTTTAATATCGGTCGGCGTGTTTCTATGGGTAGCATGAAGATGATGATCCCCTGATCGCGGCGTGGATGCTGCTCTGCCAGGATCCTCCGGCACCCGGAGGGCCGCCGTTGCAGGTCCCCGAGGGCTTCGTCGTGGAGCTCGTCGCGGGCCCGCCCCTGGTCGAGCGGCCCATCATGGCCTGCTTCGACGATCGCGGACGCCTCTACGTCAGCGACTCCTCGGGCGTGAACCTGAAGGGCAGCGAGCTGATCAAGGATCCGCCGCACCGGATCCGTCTCCTCGAGGACACGGACGGGGACGGCAAGTTCGACAAGAGCACGGTCTGGGCCGACAAGCTGGTCTTCCCGCAGGGACTCCTGTGGCACCAGGGCGCGGTCTACTGCACGTCGCCGCCCTCCTTCTGGAAGTTCGAGGACACGACGCGCGCCGGCGTCTGCGACAAGCGGACGGAACTGCTCACGGGGCTCGCCAACACGGGGGTGGCCGACGACGCCCACGGCGCCTGCCTGGGCCCCGACGGCCGGATCTACTTCCTGCCCGGCCGGATGGCGCACAACATCAAGTCCGCCGACGGCAAGTTCGCGAAGAAGGCGACGGGCCCCTGGCTCATGCGCTGTCGCACCGACGGCAGCGACATGGAGATCGTCTGCGGCACGCAGGGCAATCCCGTCGAGGTCGACTGGCTGCCCGAGGGCGATTTCTTCGTGTCGGGCACCTTCTGGGCGCCCGATGCCTTCGGCGGCGGCCTGCGTGACGCGCTCATCCACGGCATCGAGGGCGGCGAGTACGCGGTCCGCGACCGCCTCTACAACGACCGCAAGCGCACCGGCGATTTCCTGCCGGTCATGATCCCGATGATCGCCACGGCGCCCGCGGGCATGATGACGGTCAAGAGCGGCGCGCTCGGGAAGGACTACACGGGCAACGTCCTCTGCACCTACTTCAACACCCACCGCGTGCAGCGCCATGTCGTCGAGCGCGACGGCGCCACCTTCCGGGCGAAGACCACGGACTTCGTGTGGTCGGCCCACCCGGACTTCCACCCGACCGACGTGCTCGAAGACGCGGACGGCAGCCTGCTGGTGGTGGACACCGGCGGCTGGTTCCGCATCGGCTGCCCGACCTCGCAGATCGCCAAGCCGCAGGTCCTGGGCGGCATCTACCGCATCCGCCGCAAGGAGATGCCGAAGGTCGAAGATCCGCGCGGGCTGAAGGTGAAATTCGGGCGGCCCTCCGACTCCTTCGACGATCCGCGCTTCGTCGTGCGCGAGAACGCGATCCAGGAGGCCGCGCGGCGGCCGGCGAGCGAGCTCATCGAGGCGATGAAGTCGCCCTCGGCGCGCGTGCGGATGAACGCCGTGTGGGCGCTGTCTCGGATCGACGGCGCCGAGGCGCGCTCCCGCGAAGTCCAGATGCTGAAGGATCCCGATCCTTCCGTACGGCAGGTCGCCTGCGCGGCCGCCGGGCTCCATCGCGACGTCGAAGCGGTGGGGCGTCTGCTCGAGATCGTGCGGTCCGAGCCGCCGCATCTGCGCCGCGAGGCGGCGACGGCGCTGGGACGCATCGGGGACAGGCGGGCGATTCCCGCGCTCCTGGAGTCGATCCGAGCGGGGAGCGACCGCTATCTCGAGCATGCGCTGATCTTCGCGCTGATCCGGCTGGCCGACCGCGAGGGGCTGGTCGCGGCGCTCCACGAGACCAACGCCGGCATCCGGCGGGCGGCGCTGATCGCCCTCGACCAGATGGACGGCGGCAACCTGACGCCCGATCTCGTCACGCCGCTGCTCGATCCGGTCGACCCCGCGCTCCAGCAGGCGGCGCTCAAGGTCATCATGTCGCACTCCGGCTGGTCGAACGAGATCTACGGCCTCGTGAAGCAGTGGCTGGGCGAGCGCTCGCTCGAGGACGACCGCCAGGACCTGCTCAAGGGCGTGCTGGTCTCGTTCAGCCGGGACGCCGCGATGCAGGACCTGATGGCGCAGACCCTGCGCGAGGACAAGGCCTCGGACACGACGCGGCTGCTCATCCTGGAGGCGATGGCGCGGGCGCTGCCGGAGCGTTACCCGTCGACCTGGCTCGCCGAGGCGCGCTGGGCGCTCGAGGGCCGCGACGAACGCGTCGTGCGCCAGGCCATCGCGGTGATCCGGGCCGCTGCCTGCGCGGACTTCGACGAGGCCGTGCTCCGTCTGGCGCGCGACGAGGCGCGTTCGCCGGAGCTGCGGGTGGAGGCGATCGGCACGGCCGCGCCCCGGCAGGCGAAGATGGACGCGGGGCTCTTCCGCTTCCTCCTCGCGTGCATGGACAAGGACAAGGCCCCGCTGCTGCGGCTCTCGGCGGCCGAGGCGGTCGGCAAGTCGCCGCTCGACGACGCGCAGCTCAACCAATTGGCGGGTCAGGTCGGCTCGGCGGGTCCTCTGGAGATGCCGCGCCTGATCGGCGTCTTCGAGCGGTCGAAGAACGCGGCTCTGGGAAAGAAGCTGCTGGTCGCGCTGGAGAAGGCGCCCGGCTTCCAGAGCATTCCCGCGGAGACGCTGCGGCGCGTGCTGAAGGGCTACCCCGACGAGGTGCGGGCGCAGGCCGAGCCCGTGGTGAAGAAGCTCGAGGTCGACACCGCGCAGATGAAGGAGAAGCTCGACTCGATGGCCTCGGTGCTGGAGAAGGGCGACGCGCTGGCGGGCCGGGAGATTTTCCTGGGCAAGAAGGCGGGATGCACGGCCTGCCACACGGTGGCCGGGCAGGGGGGCAAGGTCGGGCCGGATCTGTCGAAGATCGGCTCGATCCGCGTGGGCCGCGATCTCCTGGAGGCGATCGTCTTCCCGAGCGCGACCTTCGCGCGCGGCTTCGAGCCCTTCCTGATCCGGACGAAGGACGGGGCGATCTACGACGGCCTGGTCTCGCGGGAGACGCCCGACGCCCTCTACCTGTTCACGGCGGAGCGGGTGGAGAAGCGGATCCCGCGCACCTCGGTCGAGCTGATCCAGCAGAGCAAGGTGTCGATCATGCCCCAGGGCCTCGACAACCAGCTCACCCGGGAGGAGATGCGGAATCTGATCAGCTTCCTCGTCTCTTTGAAGTAGCTAGTCGCGCGACCAGACGAGCTTGCCGCCCACGAAGGTCCCGAGGACCTTGGTGCGCAGGATCTCGTCCACCGGGCAGGTCAGGATGTCCCGGTCGATGATGATCAGGTCGCCCAGCTTGCCCACCTCCAGGCTCCCCTTGTCCTTCTCCTCGTGGTGCAGGATCGCGTTGTTGATCGTGTAGAGCTTGATCGCCTCGGGCCGGTCCAGGGCCTCCTCGGGGTTCGGCACGGCGCCGGCTTCCGTCTCCCGCGTGATCGTCACCCACATCCCCAGCCAGGGATTCCAGGGATTAGTCGAGCGGATCGAGTCGGTGCGGATCATGTGATCGCTGCCGCCGCCGATCGTCGTGTACTTCATCCAGGTCTTGTAGGGCTGGAACCAGCGCAGGCGCTCAGGGCCGAGGATCTTCAGCATCGTCGTCCCGTCCTTCCAGAGCCAGGCGGGCTGGACGTCGGCAACGATCCCGAGCCGCTTGCAGATGTCCAGGTTCCTCTGCGACGGGAAGTTCGCGTGGGTGATGCACCAGCGCAGGTCCTGGATCGACACCTTCTTGCTCGTCGCGTCGTAGGCGTCGAGCAGCACGTCCATCGCGCCCTCGCCGGCGGTGTGCGCCGTCATCTGCCAGCGGCGCTTCGCCGCCTCCTCGAGCACGATCCTCAGCTGGTCGGACTGGATGAAGAGCAGCCCCCGGTAGTTGTCGTCGACGACCTGGTAGGCCGGGCCCTTGGGCCAGGGCTCGCGCATGTAGGCGCTTCCGTTGAGCATGCCGCCGTCCAGGAACAGCTTGATCGGACCCACGCGGATCCAGTCGTCGCCCGCGCCGGTGGGGCCGAAGCGGCCGTCCTTGCCCGGCATCGCGTCAAGCCGCGCCGCGACCTGCTCGCGGGTTCCGGAGGGGTCGAAGTCCGGCGAGATCGTGATCCTCGTGGTCAGCTTGCCCTCCTTCTGGAGGGCCAGGAACCAGTCGAGGCCCTCGCGCGACGTGTCGCGGTCCGCGACGCTGGTGATCCCGTACTGGTTGTAGAGCGCGAGGAGCTTCTGCACGCCCTCCTTCTTCGCCTCGAGCGGGTTGTCCGCGTCGAGCGAGGGCATGCGCTTGAGCAGTTTGACCGCGGGCGATCCTCTGAGCATTCCGGTAGGCTCACCGGTCGCCGGGTCCTTTACGACGATGCCGCCGGGCGGGTTGGCCGTCGCCCTGGTGATCCCGGAGACCTCGAGCGCCTTCGAGTTGACCACGCCGGCGGGGCCCGCGTGATAGAAGACCGGATGCTTCGAGTCCGCCGCGTCCAGTTCCGCGCGGGTGGGGAAGCGCGCTTCCTTCAGCCGGGTGGGGAATGCGTAGGGGACGACGATCCACTCGGTTTCGGGCAACCCCTTCGCTTTCGCCTTGATGAAGTCGAAGGCGTCGTTGAGAGACTTGAACTCCGGGATCGGCCCCGCGAGTTCGCTCGCTGACGCGCCCAGCAGATGAACGTGGCTGTCGTAGAGGCCGGGGAGCACCGGGTGGCCCTCGGCGTCGATCACGCGGGTGCGGCCCTGCTCGACAAGCCGGAAGATCTCCTCGTCCGACCCGACCGCGATGATGCGGCCGTCGCGGATCGCGAGCGCCTCGGCGATCGAGAAGTTCGCGTCGACCGTGACCACCTTGGCGTGGTGGACGATCAGGTCCGCCGGCCCGGACGCCGCCGCCGGCCCCGACTGGCAGGCCGACAGGGTCAACAGAAGGAGCGCTGACAGGTGTCTCATGGGTGAGTTCTCCCTGCTTGGTAGTATACGGTCACGGTTTTCCCAGGTCTTTCAATAGATCGGCGGCGCGGCGGTCGTTGGGGTTGATCTCCAGCGCCTTGCGGCATTCGGCGCGGGCTTCTTCGAGCAGGTTCAGTCGCCTGAGGCAGAGGGCGAGCTGGACCCGTGCTTCCGACAACTCCGGACGCATCGCGATCACTTCGCGGAGGACTTTGGACGCCTCGCTGTAGTTCTGGTCGATCTGGAGGGCCCGCGCAAGCCCCGCCGCGGCTTCGAAGGACTTGGGATCGGCCTCGCGGGCGGCGAGAAAGCAGCGCCGCGCCTCCTCGGCCTTCCCGACCTGCACGTAGGTCTGCCCCATCATGAGCTGTGCGCCCAGATAGGTCGACGAGGCCCGCGGGATGCGCCGGAGCAGCTCGAGGGCTCCTTTCGCATCGCCGGTGCGCAGGCGGCTCTGGGCCTTGAAGAGGGCGTCGTTGGAGACGTAGTCCAGGAACCTGACGGTGCGCGGATCGCGCGGCAGCGGCGTCGGTACCCCTTCCAGCGCCGCGAGGGCGCGCTCGACGTCATCGGAGTGGATCCGGACCGCCTCGGCCATCAGCCGCCGCGTCTCTCGCCGCCGGGCGATCTCGTCCGAAGCTCGATCGTCGACCCCCGAGTAGAGCGTCTTGACGGGCGTGGAGCGGCGCAGGCCGTCGATCCATTCCAGCACCTGCGGCCGCGTGTCGTGGCCCATCGAGCGCGGCGCCGTGTATTCGATGAAGCAGCGGTCGTCGCTGATCAGCGGACCCGGACCAACGGCCTCGCGGACCTTGGCGGCATCGGCGAGCAGGTAGCCGAGCAGGCCCGCCGCGTCGGGCGCGTACTCCTCGAGCGCCTTCGTGGACCTGAGCCTCGCCTCGAGACCCGCGAGATCGGTCGGAGCGGCGTCGCGCCGCCCGAGCAGGAGATAGTCGTGGCCGGGGAACACTTCCCAGGCGCTCCCGTGGGGGAAGACGTCGAAGAAGGTCCGGAAGACGTCGCGCAGATTGTCGAGGGAGAGCCAGTAGGCGTGGACCCACTGGCAGAAGATCCCGCCCGGCGCGAGGCGGCGGGAGGAGTCGACGAAGAAATCCCGCGTGAAGAGGTTCGCCATCCCGCTCACCCAGAGATTCGAGGGCTGGGAGACGATGATGTCGTAGGGCTCGCGCCCGAAGAGGATCGCGTTGCGGCCGTCGCCGATGATCAGGTTGACCCGCTTGTCCTGGAGGACGTCGCCGATCGCCTCCTTGAAGTGGGACGCGCCGCGGACGACTGCCGGCGAGAGTTCCACGCAGTCGAGCCGTTCCACGGGATGCTTCGCCATCGCCGCGAGCGTGAGGCCGCCGCCCAGGCCGATGCAGAGCGCCCGTTTCGGCTGGGGATGATGAAGCAGGGCGAGATCCCCGACGAACAGCATGTTGGCGCGGTCGGTCGAGCCGGTCGACGCGTCCGTCTTGCCGTTGACCTTCATCGTCAGGATGCCGTCCCGCTGGCGGTGGAGGGTGACGAGCCCGTAGGAATCCCAGTACTGCGCTTCCACCTTGCTGTCCTGGTGGAGGTATTCCCGCAGGTCCTGATTGGTGAAGCGGGCGTCGCGTACGTTCGCCGCTCCATAGAGAAACGAGCCGCTGGTCATCACCTGGGGATCCCAGGCGGGGAGGAGCAGCCAGCCCAGGAGCGCCGCGACCGCGGGCAGCGCGGCGATCCAGCGCCGCTGCGGCGCCCGGAACAGGAGGAAGGCGGCCACGGCCAGGTTGATCGTGGCGGCGGCCTTCACGGTGGCGGAGAGGCCGATGAAGGGGACGAGGCCGAAGGAGCCGGCGAGCGAGCCCAGGATCGATCCGAGCGTGTTGGCGGTGTAGACGGCGCCCACCGAGCGCCCCACGGAGCGGTCCGGGCCGGCGGCCCAGCGGATCGCGAGGGGGAAGACGGCGCCCATGAACAGGGCGGGCAGGAGGACGAAGGCGGCGATGAAGCCGGCCTGGGTCGTCAGCATCGAGCCGTAGTCCTTGTGCATGCCCTCGGTGTAGGCTGCGACTCGGAGCGGCAGATCGCCGAGGGCGGGAAGGAGGGCGATGGCAAGAAGGCCGATCGCGATCTGGACGGCGGCCAGCCAGGCCGGCAGGTTGCGCAGGCGGGGAAGCAGGAGCGCGGCGGCGGCGCTGCCCAGCGCGAGCCCCAGGATGAACGCGGTCAGGATGAGCGTGAAGGCGTGGACGGAAGAACCGAGCGCGAGGACGAGCGACCGCGTCCAGGCGATTTCGTAGAGCAGCGACGAGAACCCCGAGAGCGCGGCCACCGCGAGCGGCGCGACCGGGGGAGGCGGTTCCGCCGCGGCGCCGGAGAGCTGATCGCCTGTGGCGCCCTTCGACAGCTTCCAGGAGGCGGCGGCGATGGCGACATTGAGCGCGGCG
>JACQFK010000562.1 GCA_016200125.1 Planctomycetota bacterium | reverse complement strand
GCGCGGCGCCTCATCGCCGAGGGCCGGCACGGGAAGCTGCTCGGCGGCTGGTTCAAGCGGGTGATCTCGGACCCGACCTGGCTGAAGGACTTCTACGACCCCGGCAAAGTCGGCGGTCCGATCCTCGACCTGCACGTCCACAACGCCCACCTCATCCGCCTCCTCTTCGGCATGCCGGTCTCGGTGACCTGCCAGGGCCGGCGGCGCGGGAAGGTGGCCGAGTACTGCCAGACGATGTTCCGGTTCAAGAACCGTTCGCTCGTGGTGGGCGCGGCGAGCGGAGTGCTGAACCAGCAGGGCCGCGCCTTCACGCACGGCTTCGAGATCCACCTGGAGAAGGCGACGCTCCAGTACGAGTTCGCCGTGATCGGCGGCCAGGGGCGCACGCTCCTGCCGCTGACGGTCTACGACGCCCAGGGCGGCGTCACCCAGCCGGCGCTGGGCGACGGCGACCCCTGCAAGGCCTTCGAGGGAGAGATCGCGGAGATTGTCGGCTCGCTGGAGTCGGGCAAGCCCTCGCCGATCCTCTCCGGCGAGCTCGCGCGCGACGCGGTCGCGATCTGCCGGATGCAGGAGGAGGCGGTCAAGAAGGGGCGCTAGCCTGCCTTCCCGAGGAGCGCGGGAGAATCCGTGAAGCCCGCGCGGGTTGGAGACCGTCGATCTGCTGGTCGCAGACCTTGAGCCCCTCGTCGCGCAGTTTTCGGATCGCGGCCGGATGGGATTTCGACGCAGGGCAATCCCGGACCAGGCCCATGCGGACCGCCACCGCAGCCAAGACCCGGGCGATGCTTTCGACGTACTCCCCACAGCCCCTCTCCTCGTCCAGGGAGAAGCCGGCGCTGACCTTCTCCCGATCTCCTTCCCTGCCTTCCCCTCAATAAGCCCCCTTCATACCCGCGCGTCCGCAGCCTCCGCCCCGGGGCTGTCGGGGCATCGGAAGAATTTTCCGGAAGAAACCCATTTTTAATTTACGATGTGGTATTATTTATGCGTCAGGGAATAGGGGTGGTGTATGAGGTGTCCCGGTCTCCTGGCGGCAACCCTCGCGCTGACTCCCGCAGGCTGCAACGACGACTCCTCCCCGGCGGTCGGGCAGCCCCTCACCGTCGCCCTCCTCACCACGGAGAGCGTCCAGGCGGGCAGCGTCACCGTGTCCAACTCCGAGTCGACCCTGCGGGTCGAGGTCGCCGCAGGCGACGGATGGACCCTGGAAAAGGTCCGCGTCGCCGCCGGCACCACCCCGGCCCATCTCCCCCAGACCCGCAAGGGGGAGCCCGTCCCCGAACGCTTCCCCCTTCGCAGCAAACAGGAGCACGGCACGGACTCGGCGAAGTTCAGCGTGCCCCTCTTCGTCGATCCGGGCACCCTCCTCTACTTCGCCGTGCAGGCCGACGTGCGGAAGAAATCCGTCAAGGAGAACAGCGGGGGCGGCTGCGACATGGAGAGCGCCTGGGGCGCGGGCACGCCCTTCCCCAAGGGCAAGGGCGCCACGTACTTCACCTACACGGTCCAGAAGAACCAGCCGGCCACGCTCGTCGGCATGTACCGGACCTACCCGCAGGACGCCTGGGGCGGCGCGGCGGGAGGCGCCGCCGGAAGCCACCTGTCGGCCCACTTTGCCGAGGCCTTCCCGAACGGGCGGACGATCGGAAGCCCCGACGGCTACACGGCCCTGTTCCGCAGCGCCCGCGCCGTCGCGGACTTCCTGCCGCAGAACGGGCCGGCCATGGCCTTCGAAGGGTCCTGGATCGATCCCAAGGCCATCGGCAACGGCCTGGCCGGCGAGACGCTGGCGCTGGCGCTGAACGTGGGCTTCGACGATCAGGATCCCGCCTTCGCCTCGGGGGTCCAGCCCCTCGGGGATCTGGTCGTCGCCGTCCCCTCCAGCCGCTGCTTCGGGCTCCGGGTCCGCGAGGTGCTCAACCTGGCCAACCAGGCGCTGGCGGGCCGCGCGGACCCCTCCGACCCGAGCTTCGACGACCTCCTCGACTGCGCGAGGCAGATCAACCTCACCTTCGAGAACGGAACCGTCGACCAGGGCTACGTCGGACTGCCCTGAAGCTCCCTGCGGGTGGACAAATCGGCGGCACCCTGGGTGATCGGGGGTCTGCTCCTGCTGGCGCTTGCCGCGGGGCTGCTGACGAGCCTGCCGCTCGTCCCTTGCCCTGCCTGTAAGGGCAAGGGCGCGCCGCCGTACCGCACTTACCCCTGCGAAGGCTGCGGCGACCATCTCCGGCTGACGGTCCTCGAGCGATGGTCGCGGAGCCGGCAGCCGGACGAGACAAGGGACCCCGATCGTTATTGAGCCCTCCCGGTCGGCTCAGGTCAGGGAGGCAACCGGAGTCCCTGGAGTGATCAGTCTTCCAACGGAGCGGAGCTTCTTCAGTTCGCGGAGGAGCGGGAGCCAGTAGCGCCTTCCCCGGGCCTGAACCTCCGCGCTTTCCAGGGCGAGATGGCGCGCCGCCCGTTCCAAGCGGGCGGAAGGGATGGCCTTGTCTCCCCTCGGAAGCGGAAGCAGGGACGCGACCGCCTTCCGGCGCAGCCCCCGCGTCAGCTGCCCCGGAGCTTGCCGGGCAAAGGCGGCCAGATCCTCGACATCGAACGTATTCCCGAGCGCCCAGCGGAGCAGCGCAGGATCGCCGGGCTCCTCCTCGACCCTCAGACGGACCAGGTTGGAAATGGTCTCATAGTCCGCAATCCGGTTGGTCCGCTTCAGGAGGACGAGGTCCTCGGGGCAGACGACGCGCAGGCGTCCCCAGTCGGTCTCGATCCGCCGCGCCCTCGACCAGGCGGACGCAAAGGTTCCCACCCGCGGGGGGCGGCCCATCACGTCCAGGTAGGTGTCGGGAGGAATGAGGAAATGGAAGCCGTGGCCCCGCTTCAACATGGAAAGCGTCAGCGGGGGCGTGAGCTTGTGCACCCGCGCCCCTGCGGACGCCAGGCTTTCCAGCAGCGCCCGGAGGTCGCGGGCGGTCGGGCGGAGCCACAAGTCCACGTCCTCGGTAAAGAGGGCGGCGCCGTAGAGGACGCAGGCCTGACCGCTGATGAGGAGGCAGCGGCCTCCCCGGCGATCAAGGGAGCGGAGGAAGCTTCGCATCGTGGAGCCGATGGAGGTCGGGAACCCGCTTTCTCAAGTTCCAGGCGCGACGATGGCGTTCCCGAGGCGTCAGGGATCTCCAGAAGGCCCGGTACGGCTCTTCGTAGCGTCCCGGGACTTCGTTGGCATCCCCCGAGGGTGCGCGCCGGCGGATCATGGTCCGTTCACTCTAGCGCGCGGAGCTCCGGCATGCAACAGCCGGCCTCAAAAGGGCCCTCTACTTGGAGATGGGCTGCGAAATCCGCAGGTAGGCGAAGAAGTCGCGCAGCTGTTCGTCGCTCAGGCCGTCCAGCAGCCCCACCGGCATCAGGCTCTGGCCCGTGGGCTTGATCGCCTTGATCTGGTCGGCGCGGAGGGTGATGTTCTCCCCGTCGAGGCCCCGCAGCACCGTGACCTGGTTGTCGCGGTCCACGAAGAAGCCGCTCAGCACGCGGTCGTCCGTGGTCGCCACGAGGTAGTACTGGTAGCCCTCGCGGATCTCGGCGCTGGGATTGACGATGCTGAGCAGCATGGTGCCGAGGTTGTCGCGCTGGTACGACGTGAGGTCGGGCCCGATGTGGCCGCCCTTGAAGAAGAGCTTGTGGCACTGGGCGCAGCGGGCGGTGAACGTGGCTTCCCCCGCATAGGGGTTGCCCGTCCCCTTCTTGAGGATCGCCGTGATCTCGTCGATCCGCTTCTGGAACTGGCCCGGAACGGGCGCGGAGGCGGGCAGCACCCGGGCCGCGAGCTCGGCCGCGGCGGCGTCCTGGCTCCCCCGCAGCCGGGTCGCCACATCCTCGGGAACGCCGGCGGCCTTGAGCCGCCCGGCCTGGACCGCGTCCAGCAGCCGCACGCCCCACTTGGAGCGGCTGGCCAGCAGGATGAAGGCCGCCGTGCGG
>JACQFK010000561.1 GCA_016200125.1 Planctomycetota bacterium | reverse complement strand
TCCCGCGCTTCAAATACGTGAAGTTGTGGCGGCCCGGGCTGGCGAATCTGTCGTTTGTCGGGATGCTGGCCGGACTGACGCTCCGGATGGCGCCCGCGCTGTCCTGGCCCGGGGCGGTTCCGCTCGGGCTGGCGGGGGGCCTCCTCGAGGCCGCGTCCGTGGCGCTCTTCGTAATCGTGATCCTGCGGACCCTGCTGGGCTCGCCCCAGAAGGATTCCTGGGACCGCTACGTCCTCTTCTCCCTGGCCTGCCTGACGCTCGGCGCGTTTCTGGAGCCGCTCGCGTTCTGGCTTACGCGACCGGGGATCGAGTCGGAGCTCCTGGTCCGCCGCGTCGCCGATTTCATGGGCCCCTACCGGAACATCCAGCTCCTGGGCTTCGCGGGCGTGATGATCCTGGGCGTGGGCCAGCGGATCCTGCCGACGGCGTTCGGGTTCCGCGAGGTGGGACGGAGAGCCGGACAGGGGGCATTCCTCCTGCTGGCGGGCGGGCTGATCCTGGACGTCGCGGGATGGATCCTGTTCCGCACTACGAAGGCGCCCGGCTGGGCGCTGGCCTCCTGGATGGGCAGCTCCGCGTACGCCCTCGGGGCGCTCGTCCTCGCCTTCGAGCTGCGCGCCTTTACGCGGGGCGAGGCGGAGCGGTCCACGAAGTACGTCCGCGCCGCGTTCTGCTGGCTGGCCGTGGCCTGCGTCATGGTCTTCGCCGAGCCGTTCTACGCCCACGCGCTGGGGCTGCGCTTCTCGCACGCCTATCACGGGGCGATCCGCCACGCGTTCACGGTCGGCTTCATCTCCCTGATGATCCTCGGGGTGAGCTCGAAGGTGGTGCCGATCCTGCAGGGCATCGACGTCCGCACGCTGCCGGGGCTCTGGATTCCCTTCGTGCTCATCAACGCGGGGAACAGCCTTCGCGTCGTGTCGCAGGTCGCGACGGACCTGGCGCCGGGTCCGGCCTATCCGGTGATGGGCCTGAGCGGCGCCTTCGAAGTCGCGGGGCTGGCGATCTGGGGCGTTCATCTTTGGAGGTTGATGGCCCCCGTGGCGGCGCCGGCCGCGCCCACCCGTGGTCCCATCACGCCGGATCGCACGGCGGCTTCGATCGTTGAGGAGTATCCGCAGACCCTGGACGTCTTCGAACAGTTCGGCTTCAAGGAGCTCCGGAACCCGATCCTGAGGAACACGATCGCGCGGAGGGTGACGATCCGGATGGCCTGCGGGATGAAGCAGGTCGACGAGGAGAAGTTCCTGGCCGCCCTCCGCGACCGCGCTCGATGGGGAGCCGAGGCGGGGTGACCTCGACGGGATCCGCTCGATGTCGTTTTTCCGGTCACAGGCCGGCCTTGAGCTTGTCCATTCAAGCGACGAGTGAAAGGAGCGGCCGATGAACAGCGACTCGCAGACCCTGGTCGTGAATGCCCCTCCCGGGGAACTCTTCGAATTCCTGGCGGCGCCCGAGAATCTCCCGAAGTGGGCCGTCAAGTTCTGCCACTCGATCCATCCCCGGGACCGGGGTGGGTGGTGCGTGCAGGGCTGCATGGGAGAAGTCCTGCTGCGGTATGCGGTGGATCGGGCTTCCGGGGTGATCGACTACCACGTGGCGACGCCCGGCGGCGAAGCTCTGATTCCGACCCGCGTGATTCCGCTGGGGGCGGGAGCGGCCTACCTGTTCACCCAGTTCCAGCCGCCCGGCCTGCCGGACGAGGCGTTCCGGGAGCAGGTGGCCTCCTTGAAAGAGGAATTCCGGATCCTGAAGCGCCTGATGGAATCCGGTCGAAGGAACCCGGGTTAGGTAGGATGCATGAGCATGCTTCCGATCGAGACCCTCCTGGAACGGGCGCGCGCGGGCGACCGGGAGGCCGTCGAGGGCATCGTCCGGGAGATCCAGGACGACGTCTACGGCCTGGCGATCCGGATGCTCTGGCATCCCCAGGACGCGGAAGATGCGTCGCAGGAGATCCTGATCCGGGTGATCACCCACCTGGGGACCTTTCGGGGCGAGTCGTCGTTCCGGACCTGGGTGTGCCGGATCGCCACGAACCACCTGCTCAACGTCCGAAAGAGCCGGGTGGAGAAGGCGGAGTTGACGTTTTCCGCTTTCGCCCGTGATCTTCAGGAGGGTCTGGCGGAGCCTACGCCGGGAGGGACTGAGCAAAGTTTGCTGGAAGAGGAGGTCAAGATCGGCTGCACCCGGGCGATGCTGCTCTGCCTGGACCGGGATCACCGCATGGCCTACATCCTGGGCGAGGTGTTCGGCGTGAGCAGCGAGGAGGGCGCCGAGTTCATGCAGGTCGACGGAGCCGCGTTCCGGAAGCGGCTCTCCCGGGCCCGTGAGAGGATCCGGAGCTTCATGGGGGAGCACTGCGGGCTCGTCGACAGCGGGGCCGCCTGCCGCTGCGCCCGACGGATCGCTCCGGCCCTGAAGGCCGGTCGAGTCGATCCGGCCCACCTTCTCTTCGCCCGACCTGGGAGCGGGAATCCCCGGCTTCGCCGCCCCGTGGAGGAGATGGAGAAGCTCCACCGGACCGCGGCGCTGTTCCGAAGTCAGCCGGACGCGGCCGCTCCCGAGTCTCTCCTCCGGCGGATCCGCTCGGCCCTGGAGGGCGGTCGGCTTTCGATTCTCGACGCCGAGTTATCATCTCCTCAGGAGGATTGATCGTGGCTCAGAATGATGACCTGGCAGAGCGCATCCGCCGCGCCCTGGCGAGGCGCCGGGACGTGACCGAGAAGCGGATGTTCGGCGGCGTGGCCTTCATGGTCCGCGGCCACATGGCCTGCGGGACCGTCAGGGGCAGCCTCATGGTGAGGCTCGGCGAGGAAGGGGCCGCAGCGGCCCTGAAGGAGCCGCACGTCGAGCCCATGGACTTCACCGGCAAGCCCCTGAAGACCATGGCCTACGTGCGTCCCGGCGGGATCCGGACCGACGCCGCCCTCCGGCCCTGGGTGGATCGGGCGGCCGAGTTCGCGCTGACGCTGCCGCCCCGGAAGGCCGGCGGATCCCGGAACGCCAAGCGCGGCGCGCGCTCCCGGCGCTAGAGGGCCGCGCCGACGCCCGCCTACTTTGGATTTGCCAGCCGGTAGCGGTCGGCCGCCGGATAGACGTTCATGTTGTGGAGCGGAAAGACCTCGACGGCCGGCGGCGGGATCTTGAGCTTCTGCATCGCCGGGACCAGCCGCGATTTGACGAACTGGTCCATCGCCTCGGGAGACTCCCAGACGTCGGCGACGTGGAGGTCGCCCTTGTCGTCGAACGAGGCGGCATGAAACAGGCCTCCCGGCGGATGATTCTTCTCCCAATTCACTTCGGGACGCAGGGCGTCGTACATCTGCTTCGTGATCCCCTTGCCGGTGAAAATCCCAAGAATGGGCATGCCGCACCTCCGTTCTTCCGGTGACCGTCGATGTAGGGGACGATATACGCCGATTCCGATCGAGTCAAGATTCTGACCAGCGGCGGGGTAGAATTCAGGCGGCAGAGGAGGCCTGGCTTTGAAGACGATTCTGACGGCGGGGCTTTTGCTTCTGGCTCAGGCGAAGGACCGCCCGAACCAGGGGAACGGGCCGGACCTGGGCAAGGCGGCTCCCGCGTGGAAGCTGAAGGCGCAGGATGGAAAGACGGAAGTCGAGTTCGCCAAGCTCAAGGGCAAGCCCGTCGTCCTCGTCTTCGGCAGCTACACCTGACCCCCCTTCCGCCAGCAAGCGGCTGCGCTTGAGAAGCTGTACCAGGCCTACAAGGAAAAGGCGGCGATCTACATCGTCTACATCCTGGAGGCTCATCCGGAGGACGGCTGGAAGATGCCCGTGAACGAGAAGGCGGGGATCAAGGTCAACCAGCCCAAGACCTACGAAGAGCGGGTCAAGGTGGCGGGCGAGTGCATCAAGGATCTCAAGCTGTCCATCCCCTGCCTCGTGGACGACATGGACAACAGCGCCCAGAAGGGCTACGCAGGCTGGCCGGACCGCTTCTACGTGATCGACGGCGAAGGGAAGGTGGCCTACAAAGGCGCTCCCGGACCCGCGGGCTTCAAGCCCTCGGAGGCCGAGGAGGCATTGAAGAAACTTCTCGACGGGAAGTGATGAGGGATATGAAAAGCAGTCCGGCGATCGTTGCGCTTCTTCTCGCGGCCTGCGTCGGGAGGGCGCCGGCGGCGGAACCGCAGGAGAAGTTCAAGGAAGACTTCGAGCAGGACAACTCCAAGTGGAAGTTCGCCGCGGGAAAGTGGGAGCGGCGAGCGGGCGTCCTGGCCCAGACGGCGGAAACCCAGCCCTGGGCGGCGGCGATCCTCGAGGACAAGAAGTTCGCCGACCTGGACGTCACCGTGCGCTTCCGCCCGCTCTCCGGCAAGGAGGACGCCTCGGGAGGGCTCATCTTCCGGGCGAAGGATTCGAAGAACTACTACGTGGTCCGGGCCAATTCCCTCGAGGACAACTTCCGTCTCTACACGATGACGGAGGGGAAGCGGAAGCAGCTCGCCACGGCCAAAGTCGACCCTCCGAAGCTCGGTGAATGGCACACGCTGCGGGTCGTTGTCAAAGGGTCGAAGATCCAGGCCTCCCTGGACGGGAAGCTCCACATCGACCACGACGACCAGACCTACGCCGAAGGCTACGTCGGTCTCTGGACCAAGGCGGATTCGGTCACCGAGTTCGATGACTTGGAGATCTCCGGGACGGCGGTCAAGTAGGGGCCTCCCCGGCCTTCAACGCCAGCGAAGGAGCAGGGTCTCCGCGCCGTCGACCAGCTCACGCAGAACATCGGCCGCCGGCGCCACCGCCTTCACGCTGCCGACCGATTCGCCCGCGTACAGCGCCATGGCCTCGATGTGGCCGGTCGTCCCGCGCGTGGGCGAGGGGACCGACAAGCGCGGCACCGGCATGCGTCCGGCTCCCATCGGCATCTCGCCGACGATCTCCTCGCGGCTCGCCATCGCCGCC
>JACQFK010000560.1 GCA_016200125.1 Planctomycetota bacterium | reverse complement strand
TCCTCCTCGCCGCCGGGAAGGGCTCGGACATGGCGGCCTTCGTGGCTGGCAAGTCGATGGGAAAGCACAAGATGGCGCCGGTCGTCAGTCCCAACAAGACCTGGGAAGGAGGGATCGCCGGCGGGATCGTCGGGACCGGAGCCGGGCTGGCGGTGATCCTGACGACGCCCCTCAAGGCGGCCTACGCGGGAGTCCCGGTCGCCGCATTGCTCTTCTTCTGCCTGCTCGTTACAATAGCGGGACAAGTGGGTGACCTGGTCAAGTCCGCCCTCAAGCGCTGGGCCGGAGTGAAGGATTCCGGCCGGCTCCTCCCCGAATTCGGCGGCATGCTCGACATGGTCGACAGCTTCCTGCTGGAAGGGCCGGTCGCGGGCTTGGGAACGGTCCTTCTGCTCAGAATCTTCAAAGGGAGCTAAATGGAGCGATCCATCCCGGTCGACGGACGCGAGGAACTGACGAAGCTGTTCGGGACCTACGACCGCAATCTCAAGGAGATCAAGAAGGCCACCGGCGTCGACGTCACCGTGCGCAACGGCGACATCAACATCCGCGGCAGCCGCGCCGCCGTCGACAAGGCCGTCGCCGCCTTCCTCCGCCTCAAGGAGATCTCGGCGCCCACCGTCGAGGACGTCCATTCGCTCTTTGAGGTCGTGAGGCCGTCGCGCGGCGGCGAGCGCACCATGCCCGGCTCCATCTTCCGCTCCGGCATCGAGGTGGGCGCCAAGTCCGAGGGCCAGCTGAAGTACCTGGAGGACATCAACCAGAACGACATCGTCTTCGCGATCGGGCCCGCCGGCACCGGCAAGACCTTCCTCGCCGTCTCGAAGGCGGTCGAGCACCTGAAGGCCGGCCGCATCCGCCGCATCGTGCTCGTCCGCCCCGCCGTCGAGGCCGGCGAGCGCCTCGGCTTCCTTCCCGGCGACATCCAGGCGAAGGTCAATCCCTACCTCCGCCCGATCTACGACTCGCTCAACACCTTCCTTGAGTTCGGCCAGCTGCAGCGGCTCATCACCTCCGACGTCGTCGAGATCTGCCCGCTCGCCTACATGCGCGGCCGCACGCTGGACGAGGCCTTCATCATCCTCGACGAGGCGCAGAACACCACCAGCGAGCAGATGAAGATGTTCCTGACGCGGATGGGCCGCAGCTCGAAGATCGTCGTGACGGGCGACATCACCCAGATCGACCTGACGCCCGGCAAGCCGAGCGGCCTGGTCGAGGTGAAGGAGCCGCTCACGGGCGTTCCCGGGACCGCCTTCTCGTATCTTTCCAAGGCCGACATCGTCCGCCACCCGCTGGTGCAGAAGATCGTGGATGCCTACGAGCACCAGAGGCGGCGGTAGAAGACGAAAAGCGAATAGCGAAAACCGAAAATCGGGAAGAGGGGCCTCCTCGCGCCGTCGGCGCTCGGAGGCGAATGGCGAAGAGCGAATGAGTACGATGGAACCTGAAGTGAAGGAGGCGACCCCGACGCGGGAGTCGCCGCTCCATCCGGGAGTGCAGCTGGAACGGCGCCTGCCGCCGTTCTACGCGGCCTTCTTCTACGCGTTTCCCGCCGCGGTGGCCTGGATCTGGCTTTACTTCCAGAAGCCGGGCCTTTCGACCGAGCTCTGGATGCCCGCCCACTGGCCCCGCGACCTGGCGATCGGTATCGCGGCGGGCCTGGCGATCGTCGGCCTGACACTCCTCTGCAGCCGCCGCTTCGCCTGGACGCGGAGGCTCGAGGCGGAGTTCGGCTGGATCCTGGGGGCGCAGAAGTCCTGGGAGGTCGTCTGGATCGCGATCCTTTCGGGCTGCGCCGAGGAGTACCTCTTCCGCGGCGCCCTCCAGCAGAAGTTCGGGATCTGGGCGGCGACGGTCGTCTTCGGCGTCATCCACTGGCCGCTCAATCCGAATTTCTTCCCCTGGCCCTTCGTGGCCGGGGCGATCGGGCTGGGATTGGGGTACCTGGCCAAGGGGACCGAATCGCTCGTGGCGCCGGCGGCGGCCCACGTCGTGGTGAATCTGATCAACCTGCGGCGGATCACGCGGCGCTTCGGCGCCTGGGACGAGGACCGCGCGAACCGCTACGTCGACACGGGAAAGGACGCATGAGCAACGTCTACACCAGCGCCTTTGCGGAGCGCTACTCCTCGAAGGAGATGCTGTACGTCTTCTCGCCGGACAAGAAGTTCCGCACCTGGCGCCGGCTCTGGATCGCGCTGGCGGAGGCGGAGAAGAAGCTCGGCCTGAAGCGCATCAGCGCGGAGCATCTCGAGGAGATGCGGCGCCACGCGGAGGACATCGACTACGCCGCCGCCCGCCGGCACGAGGAGAAGACCCGGCACGACGTCATGGCCCACATCAAGGCCTACGAGGACGTCGCCCCGAAGGCCAAGGGCGTGATCCACCTCGGCGCCACGAGCGCCTACGTGGTCGACAACACCGATCTCATCCTGCTCGCGGAAGGCTACGCGCTCATCGAGCGCGAGATCGTCAACGTCGTGGACGCGCTCGCGAAGTTCGCGAAGAAGCACGCGGCGCTGCCGACCGTCGCCTTCACCCACTTCCAGCCCGCGCAGTTCACCACCGTGGGGAAGCGGGCCTGCCTCTGGATCCAGGACCTGCTCTTCGATCTGGACGAGATCGCGGAGCGGCGCCGCTCCCTGCGCTTCCTCGGCGTGAAGGGGACCACCGGGACCCAGGCCAGCTTCATGGAGCTCTTCGAGGGGGACGAGGCGAAGGTCAGGAAGCTCGACCTGACGGTCGCCCGCTCCATGGGCTTCCGCAGCACCTACGCGGTGAGCGGGCAGACCTACTCCCGCAAGATCGACGCCCAGGCCCAGGCCACGCTCTCCGGCGTCGCCCAGTCGGCCCACAAGTTCGCCAACGACCTCCGCCTGCTCCAGCATCTCCAGGAGATCCTCGAGCCCTTCGGCGAGCACCAGGTCGGCTCCAGCGCGATGGCCTACAAGCGGAACCCCATGAAGAGCGAGCGCATCACGTCTCTCGCGCGGCTGGTGCTCTCGCTGTCCACGAACGCGGCCTTCACGGCGGCCTCGCAGTGGTTCGAGCGGACGCTCGACGACTCGGCGGGCAAGCGGATCGCGCTGCCCGAGGCCTTCCTCGCGGTCGACGCGATCCTCCAGCTCTACCTGGACGTGGCGTCGGGGCTGGACGTCAACCGCGACGCCATCGCGCGCCACATCGGCGAGCAGATCCAGGACATCGCCTCCGAGAACCTCCTGATGCAGGCGGTGAAGGCGGGGGGCGACCGGCAGGAGCTGCACGAAGTCATCCGCCGGCATAAGATGGAGTCGAAGGAGGGCGACCTTCTCGACCGTCTAAGGAATGACGGGGCGTTCAAGGCCGTGAAGGGGCGCGTTGCGGAGCTCCTGCGGCCCGCGCAGTACGTGGGCCGGTCGCCGTCCCAGGTGCGCGAGTTCCTCGCGGAGGAGGTCGAGCCCCGGCTGTCGCCGCGCCGGACGGCGCTGGGCCTGAAATCGGAAGTGAAAGTATGAGAACCCGACTGCTCCTGGTCGCGGCCTGCGCGGTCTGCGGGACCGCCGGCACCTGCGACATCCGTCCGCCCGACTCCGTCATCCACGCGGAAATCTCGCCGGAGGAGCTCGCGGCGGCCCCCGGCTACCACCAGATGAAGGCCGCCCTCATCGGCGACGTGCGCATCTGGCGCGAGCTCGACAAGAAGGTGGAGACCGAGGGGCGCCGGGAGGTTCCGCTGTCGGTGACCTTCGTCGCCGGCGTCGCCACCTGCTCGGCGGACAAGACCGAATTCGAAATTTACCGGCTCAAGGAAGACCTGCTCGACCAGCCCTACCGCGTCGACGAGACCGCGTTCCTCTGCCGCAAGGAATCGGTGTATTATTATCATTACCAGGGCGGACCCCGGAAACTCGACGTCTGGATGGGGCCCTTCCGGATCGAACGGAAGCGGCCGCAGACGGACGACGCGCCGCGCTGATCCGGTTCGTTGAAGGGGAGGGTTAGGCCGTGAAGAAACCCGTCATCTCCGTCGCCCTCATCGTCCTCATGGCGGCCGCCGCCCACGCGCAGGTGGTGGTCTCCTCCGGCGGCCAGTCCGGCGTGGGCGGATACTATGGCTGGGGCGGCTACGGGACTCGCGGCGGCGGCATGAACTACGGCTACACGTCCGGCTACGGCTATCTCTACTCCCAAGGCTCCCCGGCCTGGGGCTTCGGGGGCGGATACGGATACGGCTATCCCAGCTCCGGCTATTACGGAGGCTACGGATACGGCGGCTACGGCGGAGGCTACCGGCACGGCTGGTTCGGCCGGGTGGATGCGGCGACCAGCGCGGCCGGCCCGCTGGCGCGCAGCGCCCCCGTGGCGGACCGCCTGCCCGAATACACCTCGGCGCGGGAGATCGAGGAAGGGCGCCGCCGCTTCAAGATGGGCGACTACAAGGGCGCCGTGGACCAGTTCCGGGCCGCGGTCGCCGCACACACCGAGAATCCGCTGGCGCAGGCCTGGTTCGCCGTGGGGCTCGCGGTCACCGGGGACGGCCGGAACGCGGACAAGGCGCTGAGGGCGGCCGCCGCTGGCGGACTTGCGGTCGACAGGATGGCGCTGGCGGACGGCTTCTACGACGGCCGCGAGCGGACCCGGCTGACGGGCGTGCTGGCCAAGGTCTCCGGCGAGGGATCGCTGGCCGCGGCCTTCGCGCTCTCGCTGGCAGGGGAGGGCGCGAAGCTCAAGCAGCTGGCCGAGAAGGATGCCGTCGCACGCCAGCTGCTCCCGAAGCCCTGAGCGTCAGTTCCTGAGCGTTCCGCCCTTCTTGAGGCCGTCGCGGAACGAGTCCAGGAAGAACACGTCGCTCATGATGCGCTTGACGTAGCCCCAGTCCTCCCAGAACTGATCGTCCGCGCTCCAGCGCATCGGGACGAAGACCACGTCGCCCGGAGCCAGGGGGATGTCCTGGCGGACGTCGCCCTTGGCGAAATAGTCCCAGAGGTCGCAGATGATGACGCGGCTCTTCCGCAGGGGATCCTTCGAGTCGCGCCGGATGACGCGGATCTGCCTCCACTCCGTGTTCTCGGGCAGGTTCGAGTTGCCGAGGACGTTGAGGAGCGTCTCCTTGCCCGTGAACGCGACGTTGGAGTAGAAGCGCGTCTGCGCCACGCCGATGAGGACGATGTCGGCGCCGCCGAAGGACTGCTGGTAGAAGGGCTGGGCCTGCGTGGGCTGGTAGGGG
>JACQFK010000571.1 GCA_016200125.1 Planctomycetota bacterium | reverse complement strand
CGTCCTCCTGGGTCTTGAGCAGGGCGGGCTTCATCGCCTCGTTCCAAGCCTTCCACTCCGGGCCGGCGGGATCGTTGAGGCTGAAGATCGCGAGGCTTCCGAAATGCCACCAGCAGTAGTCGATGGCCCACTTGTCGGTCCTTGGAGGGTCCTTGGTGAGCAGCAGAACATTTCCGGCCGACTTCTTCCGGGTGATGAGAAACCGTGAGAACGACGCCATTGCGGTGTTGGTCGCGTGGTGTTCGAAGGCCTCGTCCGCGCCCGGCAACCCACGGAAGACGCGGGAGTTGTATTCGGTTCTGCCGGACTCATCCGTTGCGTCGTCGAACCAGGCGAGGGCGCCCTCCCACGCGGCCTTGGGAAAAGTCAGGCCGGCCCGTTCGGCCGCGTGCAGCGCCAGCACGGCCCAGGTGGTCACGGACGTGTCATTGTCGCCGCATTTTTGGTAGTAGCGCCATCCCAGGCCCGGATTCTGGGCGCCGACAAGGAAGTCGACCGCTTTCTGGGCGGATTTGCCGGTGCTCTCGGACGGGCTCATGGCGTGGGCTTCCGCCAACGCGAGCGTCGCGAGGATGTGGCCGTACATGTACTTCAGCCCGCGAGTTCCGATGCAACCCGCCTTGTCCTGCGCGGCGAGGAGGTACTGCACGCCGCGACGGACCGGATCGCCGAAGGTCTCGGACTTCGCATCGTGTCCGGCGCCCAGGAAGGCGAGCACGGAGAGGGCCGTCACGCCGATCGTGAAGTCCTCCTCGGGCGACGGCCAGGAGCGATCGACTTTCTGGGCCTTCGCCAGCCACTCCAGCGCCTTCCGGACCGCGGCCTCGGTCTCCTTCGAGCCGCCGCCGCGCTCCAGCAGCTTTTCGCGGAGCTCGGGGCGCCGGCACTCGTAGGGATCGCCCGCCTGGACGGCGCTGAGGAGCATCGCGGCGCAGAAAGCAGTCATCGGTTCCTCTCCATCCCACATCGGACGCCGCCATTGTGACGGATCGCGCGGGCTGGTAGAGTGGTCGTCACCCATATGGGTACGGACACGGACATCCTTGGCCCCTCGAAGAGCTTCGTCAAGACGTCGTGGAGCCTCGTCCGCTCAGCTCGGAAGGGCGAAGGCTGGGACCCGCTGATTCGACTCTACTGGAAGCCGCTCTATTTCTATGTCCGCCGCCGCGGGATGGACAACGAGACCGCGAAGGACCTCGTGCAGGAGTTCATCACGCATTTGATCGAGCGCCGCTCGATCGAAAAGGCCGATCCGTCGCGCGGCCGCTTCCGCAGCTTCCTGCTCGCCGCGCTCGACCACTTCCTCGCCGACTGGAAGAAGAAGGAGACGCGGCAGAAGCGGGGCCGCGGGGCGCCCGTGGTGTCCTTCGACTTCAGCGGCGGCGAGCGCGACTATGCCGGCGAGACCGGCGGAGCCGAAACGCCCGAGAAGCTGGCCTGCCGCGCCTGGGCCCACGGTCTGCTGGACCAGTGCCTGCTGGAGCTCGAAGGCCATCCGGCCCACGTCGCCGCGCTCCGGCTGCGCCTCAAGGGGGCCGACTACCGCCAGATCTGCGAGCATACGCACCTGTCGGACTCGATGGCTCACCTGGCCGTCCACCGCCTCAGCCGGGAGTTCGGCGAGATCCTCGGGCGCCGCCTGCGCGAGCTCTGCCCGGATCCGGAGGAGTTCCAGGCGGAGCTGTCGGACTTCATGGACCTCATCGCCGTCGCCGCGCCGCCGCCGATTTCCTGAAAGAATCCCCGGCGGATGTCGTAGATAGCCTCACCCAGGGCGCGCCGCGCGTCCATGGAGCGCGCCCTGAGAGAGAGGGGGACGGTCGAAGCCGTCGCCGCCCCCTGAGTTTCGGAGGTGAGGATGGTCGCCTGGTTCTCCTGGCTCTTCCACGACAAGCCCGGCGGGGATCAACCCGAGGCCACGGCGCAGGACGAGCTCCGCGCGCTCCGGATCCGCCGTCGCCAGCTCATCAACAACATCGGTTCGCTGCGCGCCTTCGGCTTCGACACGATCGCGCAGGACGACGAAGCCGCCCTGAAATCGCTCGAGAAGAAGATTCAGACGCTGCAGCTCAAGACCGGCGTCCCGGAAGACGCCGACGACGCCGGACCCGATTCCTTCGGACCGATCCCTTTCTAGTCACGGCGCTTGGAGCCCGGACTGGCCGGGCTCCAAGTGTCTAAAAGGGATCCGAAAGCTCCGGCGCCTTCTTGATCGTGAGGTGGGCCGCGCGAAGGGCGTCGCGGAGCGCGGGCTCCTTCGCCGCCTCGTCGTTCAGGTCGATCACTCCGGCGAATCCATCCGGCGACAGCTTCAGGAAGCCCTTGCCCGCGATCTTGACGTCGTTGTACGAGCCCGCGAGCGACGCGAATTCGATGCGGACCGAGCGGCCCTGAAGGCGGCCCGGTCCCTCGGTCGTGATCCCCTCGATGCGAAGCGTCCGGTCGTCGCCGGCGTTCTTCACGATGAAGGTTCCGTTCTGGATCTTCACCTGGTCGAGTCGGAGCCCCTTCTTCCCGAACTTGGGGAAGCGCAGGTCCTGCAAGGCGGCGCCGGCCTCGTCGACCACGATCTCGGGGTTCTCCAGGGTGACGCGCAGCCGCGCCTTGCCGCAGCAGGCCTTGCCGAGCCGGGGGCTCAGCGTGATCCGGTCCACGTGGAACGACGCCGTCGTCCCCTCAGCCGAGGAGACGTCGCGCAGGTCGAGCCCTTCCTTCCAGGTGAAGCTCAGGGCGCCGATTTCGACCGGAGTCCCGAGCGCCCGGCTGAGCGCCTTCTCCACCCGGTCATGCACCTTCTTGTGGCGGGCGAGGGCCGGCACGCCGAAGTAGGTGGCGGGGGCGGCGGCGACGAGCAGCAGGGTCGCCGTGAGCGAGAGCCGCTTGGTCCAGCGCCAGAGGCGGCCGCGGAACGTGACCGGGGCGGGCGTCGTCATGCAAACCTCTCCAATCGACGACAATAGGACGGCGCACCCGCCGCTTTATTGCCGTACTTCGGGCAATTCTGCCTTCAGCTTCCTTAAGCGAACATGAAGGCGGCTACTTCCCCTTCACCTGAGCCCAGCCCTCGTCGAGCTTCTTCCGAACCTCGGGCGCCAGCAGGGGCAGCAGCGAGAGCCGCTTGAGGTCCTCGTCCGTCGGGTTGACCAGCGGATTGTCCAGGACCTCCTTCTTGATCAGCTTCCGCGCCGCCTCGTTCGGGTTGGGGAAGTGGACGGCGTTGGTGATCGCGGCGGAGACCTCCGCGCGCAGCAGGTAGTCGATGAACTTGTGGGCGAGCTCCGGCTGCGGCGCCCCCTTGGCGATGCAGAGGTTGTCGATCCAGAGCGTCCCGCCCTCCTTGGGGATCACGAAGCCGATCTTCCCCTTGAGCTCGTCGGAGGCCTGGAGCGCGTCGCCGCTGTAGCACTGGGAGATCCAGGCGTCGCCGTTGACGAGCATGTCCTTGGGCGAGGATTCGTAGGTGACCGGCTTCCAGCCCTTGAAGCGGGCGAGCGCCTTGGCGATCAGCGCCTCGGACATCTTGCCGGGATCGCCGCCGTCGGCGCGGACGGCCGCCGCGAAGACCTCGCGCGGATCGTCGAGCAGCGTGACCTTGGCGGCGTGCTTGGGGTCCCAGAGCGCCGCCCAGGAGTCGGGCGCGGCGCCGATCTTCTCCTTGTTGTAGGCGATGCCCGTCGAGCCCCACATATAGGGTAGGGAGTACTCGTTCTTCGGGTCGTAGGCCAGGTTGCGGTAGCGGGCCAGGAGGTTTGCGGCGTTCGGCAGCTTCGAGAGATCGAGCTTCTGGATCAGCCCCCGGGCGATGAAGTCGGGCAGGACTTCGTCGCTGGGGAAGACGACGTCGTAGCCGGACGCGCCGCCCGAGAGCTCGGTGCGCAGCGCCTCGGACGACTCCATCTTGCCGACCACGACGCGGCAGCCCGCCTCCTTCTCGAAGGCGGAGACCGTGTCGGGCGCGAAGTAGTTGGGCCAGGTCTTGAGGTGCAGCACAGGCTCGTTCTTCGAGCAGCCGCAGAGCAGGGCCAGCGCGAGCAGGAATCTCTTCATCGTCCACCCCCGGTTACGGGAACCTTGGAAACCTTGAGCGCCCCGACGATCAGGACGAGGGAGACGGCCAGGATGACCGTGGAGATCGCATTGATCTCCGGGGTCACCCCGAACCGCACCATCGAGTAGATCAGCACGGGGAGCGTGGTATCGTCGTTGCCGATCGTGAAGTACGTTATCACGAAGTCGTCGAACGACAAAGTAAACGCGAGCAGCGCGCCCGAGACGATTCCCGGGAGGGTCGCCGGAAGCGTGACCTTCCAGAAAGCGCGGACGGGCGACGCGCCCAGGTCCTGCGCGGCGAGCTCGATCGAGCGGTCCATGCCTTCGAGGCGGGCCGAGATGACGAGCGCCACGTAGGACAGGTTGAAGGTCGTGTGGGCGATGATGGCGCCGGGCAGGGAGGGGGGGAGGCCGATGCTCCGGAAGAAGGCGAGCATCGAGAAGGCCAGCACGATGTCGGGCACCATGACCGGCAGCGAGACGAGCGTGGTGTAGAGCCGCTTCCCCCGGAAGCTGCGCCGGGCGGCGAGCGCCGCCATCGTCCCCAGGACCGTCGACGCCGCCGTGGCGGCGACCGCCAGCAGGAGCGTGGTGACGAGCGCGGATTTCAGGTCGCGGTTGTCCGCCATGCGGCGGTACCAGTCGAGCGTGAAGCCCGTCCAGCGCAGGTACTTCGACTCGTTGAACGAGAAGGCGACCATCACCAGGATCGGCGCGTAGAGCAGGAGCAGGATGAATCCCGTCCAGGCGCCCAGGGCCTTCCTCATACCAGGCCCTCCGACTTGCGGAGCCGGTGGTAGACCCAGGTCAGCGCGACCGTCAGCACCATGAGGACCAGCGTGAGCGCGCTGCCCGCGCCGGGGTTGTCCGCCTTGAAGTAGAGGTTGATCTGGCTTCCGACGAGGGGCACCGCCGCGCCGCCCAGGAACTCCGTGAGCGCGAAGATGCCGAGCACCGGGATGAACACGAGGATGCAGCCCGCCGCGATGCCCGGCATCGTGAGCGGCACGGTCACCTTCCAGAAGGTCGCCCAGGGCGAGGCCCCCAGGTCCTGCGACGCTTCGAGCAGCCGCAGCGGCAGCTTCTCGATGGATCCGTAGAGCGGCAGCACCATGAAGGGAAGGAAGCTGTGGACCAGGCCGAAGAGGACGGCCCCCTCGGTGAAGAGGATGTGGAGCGGGCGCAGCACGTACATGAGCGCGTAGGTGCGGACCAGCAGGTTCGTCCAGAAGGGGAGCACGACCAGGAAGAGGAGCAGGTTGCGCCGCTTCGGCGCGCAGCCCGCGATGAAGTAGGCCACCGGATAGGAGACCACGAGGCAGATCGCGGTGGCGGCGGCCGCGATGCGGAAGGAGCGCCAGAAGAGCAGCCAGGTCACCGGCTCCAGGAGCGCGGCCAGCCCCTTCGCGGAGAACGCCGAGGCCGCGAGCGCCGCGGTCGGCAGCACGAGGAAGACCACGAGCCACGCGGTGGGGGGGGCGAGAAGCGCGAGGAAGCGGCCCTTCATCGAGGGAGCACCAGCACGTCCTCCGGGCGCCACGAGACGACGGCCGTCTCGCCCACCCGGACGCGCGCGAGCGCACCGTCGTTGGCGTCCTCGACGAGCAGCCTCCGCTCGCCCGCCTTGAGGATGATCGACATCGACGCGCCCTGGTAGAGGACCTCCTCGACGCGGGCCGAGACGCCGGCCCCGCCGTTGATCCTCATCTTCTCGGGCCGGACGAGAAGGGTTACGTCGCCCGAGGCCCCGGACTCGATCGTGATCCCGTCCTTCGTGCGGACGCTGCGGCCGTCGCCGGTGCCCTCGAAGAAGTTGCCCGAGCCGACGAACTCGGCGGCGAAGCGCGTGGCGGGCCGCTCGTAGATCTCCTCGGGCGAGCCGATCTGCTCGACGCGCCCCTGGTTCATGAGCGCGATGCGGTCGCTCATCCCGAGCGCCTCCTCCTGGTCGTGGGTGACGAAGACGAAGGTCATCGCCAGCTCGCGCTGGAGGCGGCGCAGCTCCTCCTGGAGTCCTTTGCGCAGTTTCAGATCGAGCGCGCTCAGCGGCTCGTCGAGGAGCAGCACGCGCGGCCCGGTCACGATCGCGCGGGCCAGCGCGACGCGCTGCTGCTCGCCGCCCGACAGCGTCGTGGGCGAGCGCTTCTCGTAGCCCGCGAGGTTGACCTTCGCGAGCGCGCGCGCGACGCGGCCCGCGACGTCGTCGAGCTTCGCGATGCGCAGCCCGAAGGCGACGTTCTCGGCGACCGTGAGATGGGGGAAGAGCGCGTAGCTCTGGAACACCATGTTGACGTCGCGCCGGTGAGGCGGGATGCCCGCCATGTCGGCGCCGCCCAGCGTGATGCTTCCGGCGTCCTGGAACTCGAAGCCGGCGATCATGCGCATCAGGGTGGTCTTGCCGCAGCCGGAGGGGCCCAGGAGGGAGAAGAACTCGCCCCGGCGGATGTTGAGGCTCACTTCGTCCACCGCGCGCCGCCCGCCGAAGGTCTTCGTCACGCCGCGCAGGGATACGTCGTAGTCGTCCACTTCGATCGCGGTCTCCTAAATGTTCTGCGTGATTGATATCACAAATATTTTTGTGAATCAATATCGCAGGCCCGTCGCCGCGAAAAAAAGCCCGGCGCATCAAGAGGATGCGCCGGGCGCTTTGGAGGGGGTGAGAGGGCTTCAGTCGCAGCGGACCGCCCGCATCGTCCAGTATCCTTCGGAAATGCTGACCCTGCGCGTGATCGGCTTGCCGCAGGAATCGGTGCCCACGACGCGCGTCTCGCTGCGCGCGGGCACCCAGACCCGCTCCATGCGGGTCTCCCGGTGGCGGCGGTGATGGCGGACCGGGATCGATCGCTCATGGCGGGAATCACGGTGGTCCTGCGCGTCGGCTCCGGCGGCGCCCGCCAGGCCCGTCAATCCCAGGATCGCGGCGGTCAGGAAGGTCTTCATCGTCGGTCTCCTTGAATCTCCTGCCAGTCGTCTGACGACGCCGGCCGCCGCCGGTTCCCTCAAAAGTGAGTATTTGCTCACTTATAATCGTCGTTCCGGTTCCGCTTCCCGCGGAGGGCCGGGAAGGGGATAATCGGAGCGCCGATGGACAGGATCTTCGTGCGCATCGCGGGGGCCGCGGCGGTGCTGCTGTTCGCCGCGGTCGTGGTCCATTCCTTCCGCCGCCCGCCCCGGGAGCTGCCCCGCGGGCTGCGGCTCGAGGCCGCGCCTCCTTCCGCGCCCCCCGCGCCCCCGCCGGAGCCGCCGCGGACGGCCGCGCCCGGACGGGCGGAGCGGTCGCCGGAGCGGCTCCTGCCCTTCCTGGAGCGCCTGGGGCGGGCGCGGCTCGTGCGCGACGCCCGGACCCTCGCGGGGCTCCGCCGCAAGATGGAGCCCGTGTTCGAGGAGGACTTCGAATGGATCCGCGGCCGGCTGTCGGGCGACCTGCTGGCCGCGGCGGGCGCGGCGGAGCTCGCCGCCGCCTTCGGGCGCCGGGATGCGGTCGGGGATCTGGCGGCGGTCCTCGCGCGCGCGGCCTCTCCGCTGCTCAAGGACGTCGCGATCGACGTGCTGGCGCTCCTGGGCGGGGACGGCGCGGCGGCGGCGCTGGTCACGGCGGCTCGGAGCGACGGGGACGAGGGGATCCGGGCGCGGGCGGCCGCGGCCCTGGGCGCGTTCTCCGGCCCGGAGGCCTACGTCACGCTCACGGCCGCGCTGCGCGATCCGAGCGGGGTCGTCCGCTCGGCCGCCGCCACGGCGCTCCTGCGGCTCCCGTCGCGGGAAGCGGTGGACGCCCTGATCTGGGCGCTGGCCG
>JACQFK010000570.1 GCA_016200125.1 Planctomycetota bacterium | reverse complement strand
CGCTCGCAGGCCTGGCGCGAGCTGTCGGCCGCCCAGCTGTTCGGCCACGGGCTCCAGTTCGTCTCGGATCTCCGCTCGCTCAAGTTCATCTCGCGCCACGTGCAGGAGGAGACCGAGCACTACGCCGCGGTCGCCGAGCTCTACCAGCAGGCCCTGGGGGAGTCGGTCGAGCCCTGGGTGAGCTCGAAGCTGGCGACGAAGCCGATCCCCTGGGCGTCGAGCTTCCTGGAGCTGGGGATCGCGCAGTGGCTCTACGACCGGGGCGGATTCTGGCAGCTCCGCGAGTACGAGAACTCCAGCTGGGCCCCCTACCGCGAGGTGATCGGCAAGATCGTCTCGCAGGAGGAGGGCCACCAGTACCACGGGCAGAGCATCGCCGTCCCGCTGATCCGGCAGGAGAAGGACCGCGCGAAGGTCCAGCGGATCTTCGAGGAGTGGCTCCGGCAGGGTCTGATCTGCCTCGGCCGCCCGCGGAGCGAAGGCAACCGCTACGCCGTCTCGGTGGGGCTGAAGAAGCGCGATTCGTCCGAGTGCATCAAGGACTACGTGCGCGACATTCTTCCCGCCGTCCGCGAAGCGGGGCTCCGACTGCCGCCCCGCGAACGGCTGGCGGTCGAACTGCCGGAAGACATCGAGTGGCCGCTCGATTGATCAACGAAGCCTCCTTCGCCAGCGCCCTCCTCGAGACCTTTTCAATCCCGATCCTCGTCTGCTTTGAACGCGAGCCGGCTTCCGAGGAGCGGCTGACGGCCGGCGAGCGGAGCGTGCTGGCGGGCCTGACGGCTGCCCAGCGCCGGGCGGCCTGGCTCCGGGGCCGCGCGGCGCTCAAGCGGCTCCAGGAGTCCCTCGGCGGCGGGCCCGACACCTCGGCGCTCAAGTTCCCCCATCCTCACCTGTCGCTCACGCACAGCGACACCTGGGCGGTCGCAGTGGGATCGGCTTCGCCCAAGCTGCTGGGGATCGGCGTGGATCTCCAGGTGAAGGCGGCGCCGAAGCCCGACACGGCGCGGCGCTTCCTGAATCCGGCCGAGCTGGTCTGGTTGCGGCGCATGGAAGAGGAGGAGCGGCCGCGCATGATGCACCGCCTCTGGACGGTCAAGGAGGCGACCTTCAAGGCGGACCCGGACAACGCGGGAAAGACGCTCCGGGACTACGGGCTCGCCGACCCGGGATACGTGGCCGGAAAGGCGCGGCGGGGGGAACGCGTGTTCTACTACGCCTCCTTCGAAGTGCCCGAGGGATTCCTCTCCGTTGCGGTGTTGACCGCGGTCGAGTAAGATTCAGCTCCGGACGCTATGAAATCCGCCCTCGCTAGATCGCCTCTCGGCCTGTCCCTGGAGCGCCACGTGCGCGACCGGGCCAGGCAGACGGCGGTCCATTCGGTCTCCGAACGCCGTTCCTTTACGTTCGCGGAACTGGGGGAGCGGGTGATCGGATGGGCGACGGCGCTCCGCCGCGCCGGCGTCGCCGAGGGGCAGACCGTCTCGATCGCGCTGGGGAACGGCGCGGCGTTTCCCGAAGTCTTCTTCGCGCTCCGCTCCCTGGACGTCGCGGCGCTCCTCGCGGAGGAGGCCGCCCCCGCGCTCTCCGCGAAGATGGGGGCGTCCTGGATCGTCCATCGCGGCGCCGCGGGCGCCCCGCTGGAGGGGGCCCCGGACGCGGACGTCCGCCTCATCCCGGTCGCGCCCGAAGCCGCGGCGCCCGCGGGGACGGCGCTCATCAAGCTGACCTCCGGGAGCACGCTGGCGCCGCGGGGCGCCTGCTTCAGCGAGGAGGCGCTCGTCGAGGGGATCGCCCACATCCTCCGGGGCATGGAGATCGTCGCGGAGGACCGCGTGCTGATCTCGATCCCGCTCAGCCACGGATACGGATTCGACAACGGCGTGCTCTCGCTCGCGGCGGCGGGCACGCCCCTCATCCTCCAGTCCGACGTCCTTCCCGGCGCATTGCTGCGCGCCCTCCGGGAGCACGACGTGACGTTCTTCCCCGCGGTGCCCGCCCTGATCCGGGCCCTGGGTCAGGTCGCCTGGCCCCGGCCGCTCCCGCTGCGCCGGGTGATCAGCGCGAGCGCGCCGCTGTCCCGCGAGGCGGCCGAGGCCTTCACCCGCGCTTCGGGCCTTCCCGTCTGCCAGTTCTTCGGCTCCACCGAGACGGGCGGCATCTCCTTCGAGAACCGTCCGGGCGACCCCGCCGCGGAGGGCTGCGTGGGCTTTCCGCTGCCGGGCGTCCGGATCGAGCTCGCCGAAGGCGGCATCGTCCGCGTCCACTCGGCGGCCAACCGCTTCGCGGTCCTTCCCGGGCAGGCGGTCCCGCCGCACGTCGAGACGGGCGACCGGGCTTCGTGGTCGCCGGAGGGCCGGCTGCGGCTCGAGGGTCGCGCGACGCTGGTGGCGAACGTGGGAGGGCTCAAGGTCGACCTCGGCGCGCTCGACGCGTTCTTCCGCGGCCTGCCGGGCGTCGACGACGCGGCGGCGCTGACCGTGGACGACGAGGCGAGGGGCCAGCGCGTGGTGGCCTACGTCGAGACGGGCGCCTGGACGGAGTCGCGGCTGTTCGAGATCTGCCGCGAACGGCTCTCGGCGCGGGAAGTGCCCCAGGAGATCCGCGTGATGGGAAGGCTTCCTCGCAATGCGAGAGGGAAGCTCGACCGCCCGGCGCTGGGCGCGCTCGGCCGGGGGGGCTGCTGACATGTACGACGCCGTCGTCATCGGGGGAGGGCCCGCGGGCTCCTCGGCCGCGACCGTGCTGGCGCGGCAGGGGCTGCGGACGCTCATCCTCGAGCGGGAGCATTTTCCGCGCTTCCACATCGGCGAGTCGCTCCTGCCGCTCAACCAGGACCTCTTCGACCAGCTCGGCCTGTCGGAGACGCTGAAGGAGCAGAAGTTCGTCCTGAAGTACGGCGCGCAGTTCGTGAGCAACGACGGCGGGATCGAGCGGGCCTTCGACTTCTTCCAGGGCGGGCTGGGAGCGGAGGCCTTCGCCTACGAGGTGGAGCGCGAGACCTTCGACCACCTGCTCCTGAAGCACGCGATCAAGCAGGGGGCCGAGGCGCGCGAGGGAACCACCGTGCTCGAGGCCGAGACGCACGCCGACAAGCTCTGCCGCCTGCGCGTGCGGACCGACGGGGTCGATTCGACGATCGAGGCGAAGGCGGTGATCGACGCGAGCGGCCAGAGTTCGCTGCTGGCCAAGCTCAACGACCTGCGCGTGAAGCACCCGTCGCACCAGAAGATCGCCATCTTCACTCGCTACAAGGGCGGCGTGCGGCGGGAGGGGCGCAAAGAGGGCAACATCGACATCGTGCTGGGGAAGGGCTGCTGGTTCTGGATCATCCCGCTGCGCGACGACGTCCTGAGCGTCGGCGCGGTGGCGAACATCGCCGACTGGAAGGCGACGGACCTGGCGCCGGAGGCCTTCTACGAGAAGTGCGTCCAGAGCTCGCCCTACGTGACGTCGCGCGTGGCGCCGGGCGTCCGCTCCTCGGATTTCTACACCGCCAGCAACTACAGCTACTCGTCGAAGCGCTTCGCCGGCGACGGCTATCTCCTGGCGGGGGACGCCGCGGAGTTCCTGGATCCGATCTTCTCGACGGGCGTGATCCTCGCGATGCGCAGCGGCGAGCGGGCGGGGAGCGTCCTGGCCGAAGCCCTCCGGTCGGGCGGGCCGCTGGCCGCCTCCCGCTTCGCGGCCTACGAGAAGTCGTTCCGGCGCTGGACCGCGAACCACTTCGCCATGATCGACGCGTTCTACGCGCCCGGGTTCGGCAACGTCTTCCTCACGCCCAAGAACACGCTGGGCATGGTGAAGGCGGTGATCGGACTGCTGGCGGGACGCTCCGAGCCCGGCCTGCTCGACCGTCTCCGGCTCAAGCTGTTCTACGGGCTGATCCGGCTCAACAACAAATACAGCCTGATGCCGGATCCGCGTCCGGCGGAAACGGCGGTGCCCCATCATTAGAAACCCGAGATCCAAAATCCGGAATCCGAAGGGCCCGCCGAATGGCGAATAGCCCGCTCAGCCTCAGCTTCGAGGAAGTCCGGAGGCTCCTGCCCCAGACCCACCCGTTCCTGATGGTGGACAAGGTGGTCGAGCTGGTGCCGGGCGAGCGCATCGTCGCGCAGAAGAACATCTCGGGCAACGAGACGTTCTTCGAGGGCCACTTTCCGGGGATGGCGATCATGCCCGCGGCGCTGATCCTGGAGGCGCTCGCTCAGGCGACGATCGTGCTCGTCCGGAGGTCGGCCGAGCTCGCTGCGGTCGGCGCGCCGCCGGACCCCTCGGTCTACCTCTTCGGGTCGCTGCGTGCGAAGATGCAGCGGCCGGTGTTCCCGGGCGACGTGATGATGCTCGAGGTCAAGCTGCTGAAACTGTTCGGCGAAGGGGGCGCCGCCGACGGCGTCGCCAGCGTCGAGGGCAAGCCCTGCACGCAGGCGGAGATGTACTTCTCCAAGGTCCGGCTCGCCGACTTCCAGCGGCCGCGCTAGGAACCCACGTGAGACGGTTCACGGGGCTCTGCGTCCTTCTCGCCGCCGGATG
>JACQFK010000543.1 GCA_016200125.1 Planctomycetota bacterium | reverse complement strand
GACGCTGCCGACGCGGTCGTCGACGGCCCGCAGCTGGTTCAGCTCCGCCTGTTTCACCAGGCGGCGGCGCTCGTATTCCGTGCGGGGGGAGACCGGCTGCTCCATGCCCCGCCACTATACCATCCCGACGCTTTCCATTGGCTCTCCGGCGTCCAACTAGGGTAAGCTCAGACGACTCCGATGGGAATTGAACCCCCCGCGCCGCGCGACGCCCACATCGGCCGCAAGGCCGTCGAACTGGGGCTGATTACCGCCGATCAGCTTCGCGAGGTCCTGCTCCAGCTCTCGCAGTCCGGCGCGAAGGAGCCGCCGCTCCTGGGGGCGACGCTCGTCCTCCGGGGCCTGCTCACCCAGCAGCAGCTCGGCGTGCTCAGCGATCTCGCCAAGGGCGGTCCGCCGAAGCGCGTGGGCAAGTACCACATCGAGAAGGAGCTGGGACGGGGCGGGATGGGGATCGTCTACGAGGCCACGGATCCCGAACTCGGCCGCCGGGTCGCGCTCAAGACGCTGCTGCCCGGCTTCAACGTCGCCAACGAAACCCGCATCCTCGAGGAGGAGCGCTTCATCCGGGAGGCGCGGCTCTGCGCCAACCTACCCAAGCACCCGAACATCGTGGGCGTGTACGAGGCCGGCACCTCCGACGAGCAGCGCTTCATCGCGATGGAGTTCATCGAGGGGCGCCAGTTCTCGGACTGGCGGAAGCCCATGCCCCGGCGCCGGCAGATCGAGGTCCTCCGGGATGTCGCCCTCGCCGTGGACCACGCGCACCGCCACGGCGTGATCCACCGGGACCTGAAGCCCGCCAACATCCTGGTCGACCCCGACAACCGCCCGCACGTCACCGACTTCGGGCTCGCCAAGCGGGGATCGGGCGAGGCGAGCTTCGCCCTCACCGTGTCGGGCGAGATCATGGGGACGCCGGCCTACATGAGCCCCGAGCAGGCCGGCGGCAAAAAGGAGGTCGACCAGCGGGCCGACATCTGGGCCCTGGGGGTCATGCTCTACGAGATCCTGACCGACCGCGTGCCCTTCGAGGCCGACACGCCGCTCAAGATGATCATGAAGACGGCGAACGAGCCGGCGCCTCCGCCCTCCAAGGTCCTGCGCGGCCCCGCCCTGACCTCGCTGGACCGCGGGCTCGAGATCATCTGCATGAAGGCGCTGGCGAAGAATCCGCAGGCGCGCCACGCCACCGCGAAGGCTTTCGCCGACGACCTCACCCGCTGGATCAAGGGCGAGAAGACCGTCCGCGCCGCCCCGAAGCCCGCGCCGCCGAAGACCTGGCTGTATGCGGGCGCGGGGGCCGCCGTCGCGGTGATCGCCGTCGTGGCGGTCGTCATGGGAACGTCCTCCCCCCCGCCGCCGGACCCGGCGGATCGCGCCCGGGACTTCGTCGCGCAGGGACAGCGCCTGCTGGCCGAGGGGAAGCCGTCGGAGGCGCTTTACAAGTTCCGCCGGGCCCTGGAGGAGGATCCGGGCAACCGCGCGGCGGCCGCCGGGAAGAAGGACGCCGAAAATTGGAAGGCTCCGGCGCCTCCCGCGGAGCGGCCCGTCGCTCAGGCTGCGCCTCCGGCTCCTGCGCCGCTTCCGCCGGAGGATCCGGCGAAGAAGGCGCGCGAGGCGATCCGGAAGGATCTGGCGGAGCTCGATGTCGAACAGGGACGCCTCCGGGAGGCGGAAGACTTCGGGCCGGCCCGCGACCGGCTGACTGCGGCCGCGAAGCGGCACGATGGCGCCGAGTGGCGGGACGGGATCGTGGACCGCATCGACGACCTCAGAAAGGCGGTCAGCACGCTCTTCGCAAAGGTGACGGCGGAGGCGACGGAGTCGAAGCGCGCCGAACGCGCGGCGGACGTCGAGGCTCTCCGCGCCCGCGTGGAGAAGTGGAAATGGCCGGGACTCCCGAAGGAGCTCGACGACACGCTGGCGGCCGTCGTCCTCACCCCGACTCCGGCCCCGGCGCCCGCGCCTGCCGTCCCCGTTCCGGCCGCCGGGGGACTCGTCGAGCTGCCGCCCTTCACGGGCCACAAGAACGCCGTGAACTCGATCGCCTTCTCGTCCGACGCGAAGCTCCTCCTGACCTCGGACTACAAGGCGCTGCTGTGGCTCTGGAACACGTCCACCCGCAAGGGAACCCTCCTGAGCGAGGGGCGGGAGCAGTTCGTCTCGACGGCGATTTCCCAGGATGGAAAGTGGCTTGCCGCCGGCACGGCCGACGGCAAGGTCAGGATCTGGGACGCCGCGAAGCTGCAGGAGCGCACCCTGAGCGGCCACGGCACACAGGTGCTCGGATTGACGTTCACCCCGGACTCGAAGCTGCTGGCCTCGGCGAGCACGGACGGCACGGTCCGGATCTGGGATCCGCCGTCCGGGACGACGCGGCAGATGATGTCCGGCCACGCGAAGGGGGCGATGTGCGCCGCGGTTTCCCCCGACGGGAAGCTGCTGGTCGTGGGCGCGGCGGAGCAGGCGATCCGCCTGTGGGAGATCTCCTCCGGCCGCGACCTGAAGCGCTTCGAGATCGGGATCGATACCTGCACCCGTATCGCGTTCCTGCCCGACGGAAAGACGATCGTCAGCGGCAGCAAGAGCGGCAACGTGACGCTCTGGGACGTGGCCACGGGGCGGCCGCAGCTGCTGGCCGCCCACCCGGACGAGGTCCGGGGAATCGCGGTCTCTCCGGGCGGCGGATGGATCGCCACGTCCTCCGGAAAAGACGGAATCCGGATCTGGCATCCGTCGACCGGGGTGCCGCTGGCGGCCATCCGGCACGACCTCTCGTTCTTCGCGCTGGCCGCCTCCCCCCGGGGCGACCTCCTGGTCTCCGGCTGCGGAGACCACGTCCTCCGAGTCTGGGACGCGTCGACCCTTCCCCGGCAGAAGCCCAAGTAGCCGTCACACCAGCGGCGCGAGGAACATCACGATCACGTCCCAGACCACGTGGCTCACGAGAGGCGCCGTAAGGTCGTCGGTCGCGGCGAAGAGGAGCCCCCAGAAGAGCCCGCAGCCGAAGGCGGCGCCGATGAGCAGCGGGTTCATCGTGACGAGGTGCGCGGCCGCGTAGAACGCGGCGCCCGCCACGATCCCGAACGCGTGGCCCCGCCGCTCCTGGATGAACCGCGAGACGACGCCCCGCCAGAGCGTCTCCTCCGCGAGGATGATCATGAGGAGCGTCGTCGCGAGGAAGGGGACCGAATAGCCGGTCTTCCAGGCGCTGAGCGTGCGCGCGTGGGTCTCCCAGGCGGGCCAGAGCGGCCGGAGGACCGCGACGCCGAGCCGCGTCAGCCCGTAGAGGACGGCGCCCGCCGCCAGCCCGACGGCGACCCGGGACAGGGTCGGCGACAGCCGCGCGCGGACCGCGCCGACCGCGAGCGAGCCCGCGAGCAGCGCTCCCATGGCGATCGTCATCCCCTTCCAGGGATCGAAGGGCCCCCTGAACGCGAAGGCGAGGAGGAGCACGGCCAGAAGATAGAGGCCGATGCCGACCGGCGCGGAGATCTCCTTCCGGAGCCGGAGGCTCTCGACGAGCGGGCGGAGCCGTTCCGGCGTGAAGGGCGCGGGCTCGACGCCCAGCCCGGCGCGCGCGGGCCCCGGGTCGCCGGCGAGGCCCTCCACGAGCAT
>JACQFK010000026.1 GCA_016200125.1 Planctomycetota bacterium | reverse complement strand
CGCTTCCCCGGCTGGATCGTCAAGCTGCTGCTCAACCCGGTCGCGACGCGCATCTTCGAGCAGGACGCCTTCATCCTCAAGGCGCAGGGGGGGAATCTGCGCCGCTTCGGCGGCGAGCACTACGCGTCGACGGCGATCGACGTGCTGGGGCTCCAGATCGCGCGGCTGCTGCGCGGCTCCGAGTCCGACCCGCCCGACGACTGGACGCGCGAGATCGCCCTCGAGGTGTGCCGCGGCCCGTTGAATTCCGTTGACTCGCCGAACCGGCCGGTTATCATGCCCTCAGCACAGGCGCCCGATGAGGGCTTAATAGGGAACCCCGTGAAATCCGGGGGCGGTCCAGCCGCTGTAACTGGAGCTGTACGCCCGACGTCACTGCCGTGCCGCAAGGCCGGTGGGAAGACCCGGGAACGTGATCCAGGAGCCAGAAGACCTGCCTGAGCGAACATAGACGGCGCCCAGGAGAAGGGCCATCCGTCGGCCGGGAAACGAAGCGAACTGGGTGCAGCTTCCCGTGGGGGAGGGCTGCGCCCTTTTTTCGTTTATGCCGGCCATCATGATCCAGGGGACCGCCAGCGGCGTCGGCAAGTCCACCCTCGTCGCCGCGCTCTGCCGCATCTTCCGGCAGGACGGCCTCCGCGTCGCCCCCTTCAAGGCGCAGAACATGGCGAACAACGCCCATGTCTGCCGCGACGGGGGGGAGATCGGCCGCTCCACCGCGGTCCAGGCGGCCGCCTGCGGGATCGAGGCGACCGTCGACATGAACCCCGTGCTCCTCAAGCCCTCCACAGACACGGCCGCGCAGGTCGTCGTCCTCGGGCGCCCGGTGAAGAACATGACCGCGCGCGAGTACCAGGACTTCAAGCCCACGCTCCTCTCGATGATCCGCGGCTGCCTCTTCCGCCTCCAGCGCGACTACGACGCCGTCGTTATCGAGGGCGCGGGCAGCCCCGCCGAGGTCAACCTCCGCGAGTCCGACATCGTCAACATGCGCACGGCCGAGATCGCCGACGCGCCCGTGCTGCTCGTCGGCGACATCGACGTCGGCGGCGTGTTCGCACAGATCGTCGGCACGATGCAGCTGCTCCTCGATCCCGAGCGGGCGCGCGTCCGCGGCTTCATCATCAACAAGTTCCGCGGCGACCTCGAGATCCTCCGACCCGGGCTCGACTTTCTCGAGCGCGAGACGGGCCGCCCCGTGCTGGGCGTCGTCCCCCATTTCCGCCACATCCGGATCCCGGAGGAGGACGCCGTGCCTCCGGAGAGGGTCGGCGGCGTCGCGCCCGCGGACAAGATCCGGATCGACGTCGTCCTCCATCCGCGGATGTCGAACTTCACCGACTTCGACGCGCTCGAGGCCGAGCCCGACGTCCGCCTGAGGTACCTCGAGCGCTCCGACGATCGCGTGCCCGACGCGCTGATCTTGCCGGGGACCAAGAGCACGATCGCCGACCTGCGGCGTCTGAAGGAGGCGGGCTTCGCCGCCCACGTCGCGCGCTGCCTGGAGAGAGGGGCCACCGTCGTGGGAATCTGCGGCGGGTTCCAGATGCTGGGGACGCTCATCCGCGACCCTCGCCGCATCGAGGCGGCCTCCGAGGCGGAGCCGGGGCTCGGGCTGCTCCCGTCGGTCACGGTCTTCGAAGAGGAGAAGATCACTGCGCAGGTCTCGGGCGTCCACCTGGCCAGCGGCGCGGAGGTGCGCGGCTACGAAATCCACATGGGCCGCGCCGAATCGACGGCGGCGGCGCCCCTGCTCCGGATCACCCAGCGGGGCGGGCGGCCCGTGTCCGAGTTCGACGGCGCCGAGGCCGCCGGCGGGCGCGTCTGGGGCACCTATCTCCACGGCGTGTTCGACAACGCCGGGTTCCGGCGCCACTTCGTGGACGGCCTCCGTGCGGCCCGCGGCTGGCCCGCCCTCCGGATGTCGTCGGACGTCGATGCCGACGCCGAGTTCGACAAGCTGGCGGCCCACGTGAGAGCCCCTCTCAACATGGACTTCATCCACCGGGTTTTGAAAGGGAAGCACCCATGAACCTGCTGCTCACGCTCCTGCTCTCGCTCCAGCAGCCCCCGCCTCCTGCCAAGCCGAAGGCCGCGGACGACAAGGCCCAGGAGAAGGAGGTCGTCATCACCGCGGAACGACGGGAATCGGACGTCATGGACGTTCCCGCGGGCGTGACCGTGGTCACGGGCGCCCAGATCAAGGAAAGCGGAGCGACCAGCCTCGTGGAGGTCGTGGAGCGACAGCCCGGCTTCTTCGCCCAGGGACAGGTCAAGGGCGGCTACGACCGCCTGATGGACCTGCGCGGTTACAACAACGGATCGGGCAACGGACAGCGTACCCTCGTGATGGTGGACGGCCGGAAAACCAACTCCGTCGTCGGATCGACGACGGACTGGGCCACGATCCCGCTGGACAACATCGACCGGGTCGAGATCGTGCGGGGGCCGGCCGCCGCGATCTACGGGGACACGGCCCTGGCCGGCGTGATCAACATCATCACGAAGAAGGGATCGAAGGACCCCGCGGCGAGCCTCACGCTCTCGGGCGGCACCTGGTCCACGTTCAACGCCGCGGCCTCGGCCAGCGCGGGCTCCGACAAGGCCCTCTTCCAGGTGCTGGCCTTCGACGAGCGGACCCACGGGTACCGGCGCCACAGCGGCTACAAGGGCGACACGATCACGGCCCGGATGGACTACGACCTCGAACCGACGCTGAAGTTCTTCGCCAAGCTCGGGCATCACGACGACGACCGCGAGAGGCCCGGTTCGCTCACCGCGGCCGAGATGGCCGCCGCGGGCCGCCGCGGGACGATCCGCTCCGGCGACGCCCACGCCTCCGAGGACTATGCGGACGCGGGGATGGAGAAGGATTTCGGAGACGCGGGGCAGTTGAGCGTCAGCCTCGGCCACACGCGGACCGACGGCAATTCCTTCGACCAGGAGTTCCAGTTCCGGATCGACGACGGATCGGCGCTCACCCAGCTCCAGCTGAAGCACGTCGTCGCTCCGAAGGTCTTCGACGAGGACCTGATCTTCACGACGGGCATCGACCTCTCGTACGAGTCCGCGGGAGCGGTCGCCGGTTCGCCCGGTTTCTCCTCCGAAGCCAGCTACGTCCGCCGCCTCGTCGGCCTCTACGAGCAGGTCGAGCTGCGGGCGATCGAACAGGTCATCCTGACGGCGGGCGTCCGCTACGACCGCGCGCTCTTCGCGCTCGACCGGGAGGACAACTTCGGCACCGACCTTGACGAACTCCGCGCGCTCGACCAGTGGTGTCCGCAGGGCGGGGTCACCGTCAAGGTCGTGGAGGCCTTCTCCCTTTTCGCCTCCGCGGGCCGCTCGTTCAAGTACCCCACGCGCGACGAGCTCGTCGGATTCTCCGCGACCGATCCCCAGCTCCTGCCCGAGCACGCCTCGACCTACCAGGGAGGCTTCCGCGTCCGGGCGGACAAGTGGGCGTCCGGGGAAGTGACGGTGTACCGCATGAGCGTCCACGACGAGATCTTCTTCGACCCGACCTTCTTCGGCCCTTTCGGCACCAACATCAACTTCGGCAAGGTCGTCCATTCCGGCGTCGAGACGCAGACGCGCGTGTCGCCCTTCCCCTGGATCGAGCTGTTCGGGACCTACACCTTCACCAAGGTCGAGATCATCCAGGCGCTGGATCCCACGCAGGTCGGGAAGGCCTACCCCGTCACGCCGCGCCACGCGGCGTCGCTGGGGCTCACCGGGCGCTGCGAGGGGGCGACCCTGTCGATCGACGGCCGCTACGCCGGCCACCGCTTCCTGGTGGGCGATTTCAGCAACGCCGGCCCGACGCTGTCCGACTACGTGGCCTGGGACGCGAAGGTCTCCTACGCGTGGAAGGTGCTGACGGGCTTCGTTTCCGTGTATAACTTCACGGACCGCCGGTACTTCGACTCGGGCGGCATAAACGGGCGCTTCAATCCCGCGCCCACCCGCAGCGTGCTTGTAGGGGCGGAAGGGAAGTTCTGATGATCCTCGAGGTCTCCGGCATCGCCTGCGCGTACGACGGGAACGACGTCCTGTCCGATGTCACGATCCGCCTCGCCCCCGGGGACTTCCTCGCCGTGGCGGGCCCGAACGGATCGGGCAAGTCGACGCTGATCCGCGCGATGATCCGCGTGCTGCGGCCGCGGCTGGGCTCGGCGCTGCTCGAGGGGAGCGATCTCTACGGGATCCCCGCGCGGCGCAGCGCCCGCTCGATCGCCGTCCTTCCGCAGGAGTCGACCGTGGAGTTCGAGTTCAGCTGCGAGGAGATCGTGAGGATGGGCCGCGCCCCGCACCTGGGCCGCTTCGAGACCGAGACGGAGCGCGACCGGGCGGTCGTGCGCGAGGCGATGGAGCGGACCTCGACCTGGGAGCTGCGGAACCGCGCGATCCTCGAGCTCTCCGGCGGCGAGCGCCAGCGGGTGCTCCTCGCCCGCGCCTTCGCCCAGGAGCCGAAGATCCTCCTGCTCGACGAGCCGACGGCCCACCTCGACCTCTCCTTCAAGGTGCAGATCCTCCGGCTCGTCCGCGCGCTGCGCGACGAGAAGAAGACCGCCGTGCTCGCGTCGCTCCACGACCTCAACCTCGCGGCGGCCTACGCCGACCGCATCGTGCTCCTCGCGAAGGGAAGGATCGCCGCGGCGGGCACGCCGAAGGAGGTGCTCGTCGAATCCGTGCTGCGGCCGGTCTTCGGGCCGGAAGTCACCGTCCGCTCCCATCCGGACACGGGCGCGCCGCTCGTGCTGGTGAGAACTTGAAACGGCTTCTCCTGCTGGTCCTGCTGGCCGGCTGTTCAAAACCGGCCGATCCTCCGACCGGGACGCGTGATTTCGTCGATTCGCGCGGGAAGACCGTGAAGGTGGCCTTTCCGCCGAAGCGGATCGTCTCGATCATCCCGAGCGCGACGGAGCTGCTCTATGCCGTCGGCGCCGGGGACCAGGTCGCGGGCGTGACCACGTATTGCGACTGGCCGCCGGAGGCGAAGGCGAAGCCGAAGATCGGCGACATCGTCGTCGACTACGAGCGCCTGGCGGCGCTGAAGCCCGACGTGGTGGTCACCTCGTGGTCGACGACGAAGAAGTCGTCGGCGGAGATCGAGGGCAAGGGCTATGCGCTCTTCTCGGTGGAGCCGCATTCATTCGGGGAGATCGTCGCCTCGATGAGGGCGCTGGGGATCCTCACGGGCCACGAGGCCGAGGGGGAGCGGGCCGCGGCGGCGCTCGACGCGCGGGTGAAGGCCGTCGTCGCCGCTCCCGGCCCGACGGTGTACTTCGAGCACAGCGCCGATCCGCTGGGGACCACGGGGCCCGACACCTACGCGGGCGACGCGATCCGCCGCGCGGGGGGCCGGAACATCTTCGAGGGCGGCTGGAAGCTCATCGACTGGGAGGCCGTGATGTCGAAGGATCCGGAGGTCATCCTGATCGCCCACGCCCACAGGCAGGGGCTCGAGAACCGCGCGGGCTGGAAGAACCTCCGCGCGGTGAAGAACGGCCGCGTTCATTTCGTGGCGCTGGAGCACTACGTCTATCCCACGCCGCGACTGGCGGACGGGCTCGAGGAGGCGGCGAAGATCTTCCGTGAAAAGAATCCCTAGCCTGGTCGCGCTGGCGATCCTGCTCCCCGCGGCGGCCGCTGCGGTGGGGCTCTCCCTTTTCGCAGGAGGGACGCTCGAAGGGAAGATGACCTGGGACATCCGCCTGGAGTACCGGCTCCCGAGGGGGATCCTGGCCTTCCTGGTGGGAGCCTCGCTCGGCGCCTCGGGCGTCTGCTTCCAGGGCCTTTTTCGGAATTCGCTGGCCGACCCCTTCGTGGTCGGCGTCTCGAGCGGCGCCGCGCTCGGAGCGGTGGCGGCGATCGTGTTCGGACTTGACACTCCGCTGCTCGGCCTGGCGCCCGCCACGGCCTGCGCCTTTGCGGGGGCGCTGGGCGCCGCTTTTCTCGCCTACTCCGTCGCGCGGGTGCGCGGCCGCGTCACCGTCACGACGCTCCTGCTGGCCGGCTCCGCGATCGGGTCCTTCGCGGGCGCGATGGTGTCGATCCTCATCCTGATCAACGGGCCGCGCTGGGGCGAGGTGGTGAACTGGCTCATGGGAAGCACCAACCATCCCGACCCCTGGACCCGGGTGAAGGTGGTTCTGCCCTGCCTCGTCGCGAGCACGGCGGCGATGGTGGTTTACGCGCGGGATCTCAACCTGGTTCTCATGGGCGAGGAGTCGGCCCGCCAGCTCGGGGTCGAGACGGAGCGGCTGAAGGTCGTGCTGCTGGGTGCGGGGGCGCTCGCGGCCGCGGGGGCCGTGGCGACCTGCGGCATGATCGGCTTCGTCGGGCTCATCGTCCCGCATGTCTGCCGCCGGCTCGTGGGACCGGACCACCGGCTGCTGTTGCCGGTGGCGCTGCTCGCGGGCGGCATCCTGCTCACGATCGCCGACGCGGCGTCGCGGACCCTCTCCCCCCACTATCAATTGCCGATCGGCGCCGTCACCGCGCTGGGCGGCGCGCCCTTCTTCGTCTACATCCTCCGGCGGCGTTCGGCTAAGATGTAGCCGATGCCCGAACCGGCGCTCCGCCGACTTCCCGCCGCGCTCTTCGTCGTCATCCCCGGCCTCCTGGTCCTGCCCTCGCTCCTGCCGGGGAAGTTCCTCTTCGGGGTCGACGTGATCGGCGGCTTCTACCACCTGAGGGGCATCGTCGGCCGCGCCCTGGCGGAGGGACGGCTGCCGGTCTGGGATTCTCACACGATGTGCGGCGCGCCGCTGCTGGCGTCGATGCACGGCGGCGTGCTGTATCCGCTCACCTGGCCCGCCGCGGTCCTGAGCCCGGGGCTGTTCTGGACGCTGACCGTGTGGATCCATCTCACGCTGGCGGGACTGTTCGCGTTCGCGTGGCTGGGCCGCGGACTCGGCCTGGGCCGCTGGCCCTCGCTCGCGGGCGCGCTCCTCTTCATGCTGTCGGGCTTCCTGACCTCGCATGTCTACTATGGTCACATCCCGCACGTCTCCACCTTCCCCTGGGCGGCGGCGGTCTTGTGGCGGCTGGAGCGCTTCCTCGCGGGACCGACGCCGAGGCGCGGGCTCCTCCTGGCGGTTGTGCTCGCGCTCATGATCCTCGCGGGCTTCCCCCAGTTCGTCTTCATCCTGGCCTTCGCGGTGCTGGGACGCCTGGCGCACTTCGTGTTCGCGGAGCGGGAGGAGCGGCGGGCGCGCGCGAAGACCGCCGCGCAGGCCGCCGGCTGGCTCGCCCTCGCGGGGCTGATCGCGGCGCCTCAGCTGCTCCCCACGCTCGAACTCATCGGGCTCGGTCAGCGCGCCGCCGGTGGCAACTACGAGTTCGTGACGAGCTACTCGCTGGCTCCGTCGCAGCTCCTCACGCTGGTCGCGCCGACGGCGCTCGGCGACAACCGGGAGATTCCCGTCGATTCGGCGGGATTCGTGGGGATCGCGGGCCTCGTCCTCGCGGCGCTGGGGGCGATGGGCCGGTCCCGTCAGCGCCGGCTGTGGGCGGGGCTCGGGCTCCTCGGGCTGCTGCTCGCGCTGGGCCACCACACGCCGCTCTTCCGCGGGTTCTTCCACCTCGTGCCGGGCGTCCGCCTTTTCCGGGTGCCCGCGCGCTACCTGATGCTCTTCACGCTGGCCGCGGCGCCGCTGGCGGCGATTGGCTTCGAGCGGCTCTGGAACGGCGATCGCCGCAAGATCGCCGCGGCCCTCGGCGTCTTCCTGGTCGCCGAGCTCGCGGGCTACCACTCGCGCTACTTCGTCGCCCGTCCGCTGGAGGACATGGAATGGCCCGCGGAGTTCGTGGAGAACGTGAGGAATCACCCGCGGGCGCCCTTCCGGATCGCGACGGTGACGGCGGCCCAGACGCCGGCGATCGGGAAATGCCAGCTCGCGGGGCTCGATCACGTCGGCGGCTACGATCCGATGATGCTCCGGCGCTACACGGAGCTCTGCAACGTGGCGCGGGGGAAGCCGTCGACGGATCCGATCGTGGCGATGGTGCTCGCGGTGCCGACGCCGCTCTTCGAGCTGCTCGGCGCCCGCTACTGGATCGTTCCGGGGCCGAAGCAGGAGCCGCCGGGCTGGAGGGCGGTGGGCGAGCTTCCCTCGGGGATCGTCTACGAGAATCCGCGCGCGCTCCCGCGGGCCTTCCTGGTCGGACGGTCGGTCAATACCAGTTCCGACGAGGAACGTCTAAGGTTCATGGTCAGTCCGGAGTTCGATCCCCGACGGGTCGTCGTCACGGAGCGGGAGAGCGGAGGGCTTCAGGACGGCGGCGAGACGGAGAAGAGCGTCGTGCGGCTGGCGTCGCGGGAGCCGGGCGGGTATGCGCTGGTGACCGAGTCGCCGGCCGACGCCTTCCTGGTGCTCGCCGAGGCCTACTATCCGGGCTGGATGGTCGAGGTGGATGGAGCGCCCGCCGAGCTGCTGCGCGCGAACCACCTGATGCAGGCGGTGCGGCTGACGGCCGGCCGGCACGACGTGCGCTTCTCCTATCATCCGCGCTTCCTCATGCCGGGCTTCGCGCTCGCCGCCCTGGGTCTCTTCGTTCCGCTCGGGGTGATGGCGCTCCGGAAGAAGAAGGCATGACGCGGGCCGCGGTCGTCCGGTGGATCCCGCCGCTGGTCTACGTCCTGATCCCCTCGTTCCTGGTCTTCCCGATCCTCTTCTCGGAGAAGATGCTCTACGGCCACGATGTCGTGAGCGTGTTCCACTACAGCCGCATCGTGATCGCGGAGGCCTTCCGCGAAGGGCGGCTGCCGGTCTGGGATCCCCATGTGATGGCGGGCTTTCCGCTGCTCGCGGCGGTTCAGGGCGCGGTGTTCTATCCGCCGACCTGGCTCTGCGCGTTCATGTCGGCCGGGACGTTCTGGACGCTGAGCGCCTGGATCCATCTGGTTCTGTCCGGCCTGTTCGCCCATCGCTGGCTGGAGCGGGGGCTGGGGGTGGGGATCTGGGCGGCGCTCGCGGGTTCGTTCGTGTTCATGCTGTCCGGCTTTCTCATCGGCCATCTCTACGCGGGCCACGTGAACTACGTCTGGGCCTATCCCTGGATTCCGGCGCTGCTGTGGCGGCTGGAGCGCTTTCTCGCGGCGCCCACGCTGAAGCGCGGCGCGCTGCTGGCGGTCGTGATGGCGATGCTCTTCCTGGCCGGAGTGCCGCAGTTCGTGTTCTTCGCCGGCCTGCTGGTCGCCGGGCGGCTCGGGCACTTCATCCTGGGGGAGAGGGAAGGGCGGAAGGAGCGGCTGAGGTTGGCCGGGACCTCCGTCCCCTGGATCGCCCTCGGACTGCTCCTCTGCGCGCCGCAGCTGTTCCCGACCCTGGAGCTGATCGGCCAGATGCAGCGCGGCTCCTCGGAAGATCCCGCCTTCACCGAGAGTCATGCGATGGCGCCGCGCGACCTGGCCGAGATCGTGTTTCCTCCGTCCGCTCAGGACGCCTCCTACTTCTGGGAGCGCTGCGGCTTCATCGGGGGAGGGGCGCTCCTGCTCCTCGGCCTGGCGTTCGCGGGAAAACATCGTCAGCGTTTTCTGTGGGCCGCCTTCGCGCTTTCGGGCCTGATCCTGGCGCTGGGGCCCTCGACGCCGGCCTATCCGGGGCTCGTGTGGATCCTGCCCGGCGCCGATCTGTTCCGGGGACCCGGACGATACCTGCTCCTCTTCACGACCGGGGTCGCGGCGCTGGCGGCGCTGGGCTTCGAGAGCCTCTGGGCCCGCGAACGGCTGCGCTTCCGCATTCCCGCGGGGATCCTGGCGCTCGCGGCGGGCGTCCAGCTGACTTTTTTCGCGGCGGGGTTCATCAACCCGATGGACCCGGTCAATCTTTCCTTCCCGCTCCAGAACGAGAAGGTCGTCCAGGAGCGCTGCGGGATCGAGGGGCGGGTCGCCCCCTTCAAGGCCTATGTGAGCCTGATCGGGAGATCCCAGGCCGCCGGGCTGGACATGGTGGGCGGCTACGAGCCGATGATGCTGCGCCGCTATGCCGAGCTGATGAACGCGGCCCGGGGGGCGCCGATCGAGACGAACATGGTCATCCTGTCGTCGGTGGGGCCTCACCCGGTGATCGACATGCTGGCGGTGCGCGCCTGGGTGTCGTCGGGCTGGACGATCACCGACCAGGAGAATCCCCTGCCGCGGGCCTGGCTCGTGAACAACGCCGTCGTGATCGAGTCGAAGACGGAGCGGCTCCAGCTGCTCGCCAGAGGGAAGTGGGATCCGCGGAAGACGGTCGTGCTCGAGGAGTATCCGGCGGAGGCGCCGCCCGTCCCCACGGAAACCTCGGCGGGCCGCGCGAAGGTCGTATCGAAGCGGCCGGGGGAGTACGTCCTCGAGGCGGAGAACGGCGCGGACGCGTATCTCGTCCTCTCGGAGGCCTACTATCCCGGCTGGCAGGCGGAAGTCGACGGAAGGCCGGCGGACCTGCTCCCGGCGAACCACCTGATCCAGGCGATCCGGCTGTCGAGCGCGGCCATGAGGAAGACCTTCCGGTAGTCTTCGGGCAGATTGCTGACGGCCTCGAGCACTTCGTCGCTCACTTCCAGGTCGGCGGGCATGAGCTCCTCGGGGTCGAAGCCCTCGGGATACGGGCCTTCCTTGGCGACCTGGCGATGGCGGTAGACGCTCATTACGGTGTTGTAGAGGATCCGCATCAGCCAGGCGCGCAGGTTGGTGCCGGCGGAGAAGCGGTCGACGTTCTTGAGCGCCTTGACGAACGTGTCCTGGACCATGTCCTGGGCCAGGTCGAAGTCGCCGTGGCAGAACTTCAAGGCGGCCCGCTCCAGGGCCTGCCGGTGGGATTCGATCAGGTGTTCAAAGCTGGTTTCCATGGGTCCCTCGCCTATCTTTAGTTAGGAACGATAATATCTAGTCCGACTCAAAAAACACGACTCATGCCTCCTTCAACAACTTCAGGGCCTGTCGAAATCCCTGATCCAGCGGATCGACCTTTTTCATGCTTTTCGAGAGCAGCAGGAGCCCCTGCATCGAGCCGAAGAGCAGGTAGGCGGCGGCCCGG
>JACQFK010000547.1 GCA_016200125.1 Planctomycetota bacterium | reverse complement strand
CTCCTCGGTGAAGAGGCCGCCCGCGTCGACGGGCGAGAGGATCGGAAGCTTGTACTTGAGGCCGGTCTCGTAGTCCTCCGCGCCGTGGCCGGGCGCGGTGTGGACGAGGCCCGTCCCGTCGGTCACCGTGACGTAGTCCGCGAGCACCACCGGGCACTCGTGGCCGTAGAGCGGATGCTTGTACTTCTGGCCTTCGAGGTCCTTCCCCTTGATCGAGCCGACCTGCTCGCCGATCGGGAATTTCTTGCGCAGTTCCTCGATCCGCTGGGGCGCGACGACGGCCTCCCGGTCGCGGAACTTGACGATGGCGTACTCGAGATTCGGATGGACGGCGACCGCGACGTCGGCGGGCAGCGTCCAGGGGGTCGTCGTCCAGACCAGCAGGTCGGTCTTCGGCCGGGTCGTCATCTCGAACGCGAGGGTGATCGACGGCGACGGCAGGTCCTTGTATTCGAGCTCCGCCTCGGCGAGCGCGGTGCGGTCCTGGATGCACCAGTGGATCGACTTCTTCCGCTTGGCGACGTGGCCGCGCTTCCAGAGCAGTTCGAAGACCTCGATGATGCCGAGCTCGTACTGCGGGTCGATCGTGAGGTAGGGCTTCTCCCAGTCGCCCAGCACGCCGAGCGACTTGAACTGGCGGCGCTGGATGTCGATGTACTTGCGCGCGAAGTCGAGGCAGAGCGTGCGGATCTCCGATTTCGGCATCGTGCGCGCCTTGGGCCCGAGCTCTTTCACGACCTTGTGCTCGATCGGCAGCCCGTGGCAGTCCCAGCCGGGGATGTAGGGCGACGCGAAGCCCTGCATGGTCCGGAATTTCACGACCATGTCCTTCAGGACCTTGTTCTGGCCGGTGCCGACGTGGACGTCCCCGTTGGCGTAGGGCGGGCCGTCGTGGAGGACCCAGGGCTTCGCGCCCTGGCGGGCGGCCTGGATCTTCTCGTAGAGCTTCTCCTTCTCCCAGCGCTCCCGGATGCGCGGCTCCATCTGGGTGAGGCTGGCCGCCATCGGGAAGTCGGTCTTGGGGAGGTTCAGCGTGTCCTTGTAGCTCTTTTCAGCCATCGGCGGGGGACCATCTTATGAGAAGCAACCAGATGCGTCAAAGGTCGTGTTTATGCTAGGATGCGGACCATGGTCCAGGAGACCTTCAAGGAGTACAACCTCTCCGACGGCGTGACCTACGGGCCCGTCCAGTCGCGGCGGCTCGGGGCCTCCCTCGGGGTCAACATCCTGCCCTTCGGCGTCAAGGTCTGCTCCTTCAACTGCAACTACTGCCAGTGCGGCTGGACCACCGACACCGTCGATCCCGCCGCGCTGGCCAAGTACCGCTTTCCGACGGCGGACGAGGTCGGCGACGGCCTCCGCAAAACCCTCCTCGAGCTCAAGGCCCAGGGGCGCAAGCTCGACTGCATGACGCTGGCGGGCAACGGCGAGCCGACGCTGCACCCCGACTTCCTCGGCGTCGTGAAGGCGATCCTGTCGGTCCGCGACGAGGTGATGCCCGGGGTGAGGGTCGACATCCTCTCCAACGCCGCGCATCTCGACCGGCCCGCCGTGGTGGAGGGCCTCAACCTCCTCGACGCCCGCTACATGAAGCTCGACGCCGGCAGCGAGGGCCAGTTCCTCAACATGAACTCGCCCGTCACCGAGGTGGGGATCTGGGACGTGATCCGCCACCTGCCCAAGCTCAAGGACTTCGTCATCCAGGCGATGTTCACCCACGGCCGGCGCGACAACACCGATGAGAAGTCCGTCGTCGACTGGATCAGCGCCGTGAAGCGGGTGAAGCCCCTGTCGGTGCAGATCTACAGCGTCGACCGCTATCCGGCCGACCCCAAGATCCACAAGGTGGAGCGCAGCTTGCTGGACGAGATCGCGGACGCGCTGACGGCGCAGACGGGAATTCCGGCGGAAGTCTTCGGATAGGGAGGATCCATGGCAATCGTGCTGCTTCTGCTGTCGGCGCTCCTCCGCGACGAGGCTGCGTTGCGGGACGCCTTCGCGAAGGAGATCAAGGCCAAGGAGCCCGCGAAGCGGGTCGAGGCGCTGAAGAAGCTGGCCGGGGCCAAAGAGGAGAAGTCGATCGACCTCCTGGTCCACAGCCTGAAGGACTCCGCGCTCGAGGTCCGCAAGGCCGCCGCGGAGGCGATCGAGGGCTCCAGCGACGGCGGCGGCAAGGCGATCAAGACGCTGGGCGAGATCCTGGTCGACAAGAAGGAGGACCTCGGCCTCCGGATGGCCTGCGCGAAGGCGCTGGTCAAGTCGCCCTACAAGTTCGAGGTGTTCCCCTACCTGCTCAAGGCGATCGCCTCGATTGAGGCCGACGAGCGGCAGTTCCACAAGTTCGGGTTCGACGTGACGAAGCTGATCGACGGCTACACCGGAAAATCCTTCAACGCCGACAAGACGACGGCAGAGCGCTGGGAGGAGTGGTGGAACGACAACAAGGCGGCGCTCCAGAAAGAGGACGAGAAGCTCAAGGAAGAGTGGAAGAAGAAGAAAGAATAGCGAATCGCGAATGAAGCCCTCCCGGCGGGGCGACTCGAGTGCCCCCGAGGTGGGGATTAGAGGGATCCGCCGGGACGTTCTAGAAATAAGGAGACGGCGGACGTGGAGCTGCAGGAGAGTAGCCCCGGGTACTTGAAAGATGGGTGTCGAGACGATATATTCCTAGCCAAGCGGGTGGGGTGGAGTGATTTTCCAATCCCCAACAAAAGCTCATGATTTTCAGCGACTGACAGTGATGCCCCGGATCCCCGGGGCCTTTTTTTTATCGGAGAAGCCATGACGCCCCCGACCGCAACCGGCAGCGAGGCGCCTCCCAAAGAGCGCAAGACGCTCGACAAGGTCGTCATCCGTTTCGCCGGAGACTCCGGCGACGGCATGCAGGTGACCGGGACGCACTTCACCAACACGTCCGCCGCCCTGGGCAACGACCTGGCGACGTTCCCGGACTTCCCGGCCGAGATCCGCGCCCCGGCGGGATCGCTGCCCGGCGTCTCGGGCTTCCAGATCCAGTTCTCCTCCAACGACATTCACACGCCCGGCGACCGGCCGGACGTCCTGGTGGCGTTCAACCCGGCGGCCCTGAAGGTCAACCTGAAGGACATGCCGCCCAACAGCGTCATCATCGTGAACACGGACTCCTTCGGCGAGGTCGACCTGAAGAAGGCAAACTGCGCGACGAACCCGCTCGACGACGGCACGCTCGACAAGTTCCAGGCCTTCAAGATTCCGATCACGGAACTGACGATGAAGGCCCTCGAGTCGATCAAGTTCCAGGAGAAGGACCGGCCCAAGAAGGAGCGGAACAAGAACTTCTTCGCTCTGGGCATCCTCTACTGGCTCTACAACCGGCCGATGGAAACCACCATGAACGCCATCGACCGCGAGTTCGGAAAGAAGAAGGACGCGGAGGCCCCGCTCCTGGTCCAGGCCGCACAGATGGCCCTGAAGGCGGGCGTCATCTACGCCGAGTCCACCGAGATCTTCCGCTCGCAGTACACGGTCCCGCCCGCGAAGTACGAGAAGGGCACCTACCGGAACATCTCGGGCAACGTCGCGCTCGCGCTGGGTTTGGTGACCGCGTCGAAGCTGGCCGGCATCCCGCTCTTCTACGGCAGCTATCCGATCACGCCCGCCAGCGACATCCTCCACGAACTGTCGATGCACAAGAACTTCGGCGTGAAGACCTTCCAGGCCGAGGACGAGATCGCCGCCGTCGGGGCGGCCATCGGCGCCTCCTATGCCGGCGCCCTGGGCGTCACGGGCACCAGCGGTCCCGGCGTCGCGCTCAAGAGCGAGGCGATCAACCTCGCCGTCATGACGGAACTGCCCCTGGTGATCGTCGACATCCAGCGCGGCGGTCCTTCGACGGGACTTCCCACCAAGACGGAGCAGGCCGACCTGCTGCAGGCCATGTTCGGCCGCAACAGCGAGTCGCCCGTCGCCATCCTCGCGCCGGCGACCCCCGCCGAGTGCTTCGACTATGCCATCCAGGCCGTGAAGTTCGCGACGAAGTACATGTGCCCGGTCTTCCTGCTTTCGGACGGCTACCTCGCCAACGGCGCCGAGCCCTGGAGGATTCCCGATCCGGCGACGCTGCCGAAGGTCGAGGTGAAGTTCCGGACCGACCCGGACGGCTGGGCGCCCTACCTGCGCAACGAGATCACGCTGTCGCGCGAATGGGCCATCCCCGGCACGCCGGGCATGGAGCACCGCATCGGCGGCATCGAGAAGAGCCACATCTACGGCAGCGTGAACTACGACCCCGAGAACCACGAATTCATGTGCCGCGTCCGCGCGGCCAAGATCCAGCGCATCGCCCAGGAGATCCCGGAGATCAAGGTCCACGGGCCGGAGGACGCGAAGACCCTCGTGATCGGCTGGGGCTCGACCTACGGCGCCACGCGGGCGGCGGTCGAGGACTGCCAGCGCCGCGGCATCAAGGTCGCCCGGGCGCACCTCCGCCACCTGAATCCCTTCCCCTCCAACCTGGGCAAGGTCCTTTCCAAGTTCAAGCATATCCTCGTCCCGGAGATGAACCTGGGACAGCTGCTGTTCCTCCTGCGCGCGAAGTTCCTGGTCGACGCGAAGGGGGTCAACAAGGTCCAGGGGAAGCCGTTCCGTGTCTCCGAGCTGATCGAGGTCATCGAGAAGGAGTGCAAGTAATGGTCGCCCCGACGACTCCCAAGACGCCCGCGACGCCCTACACCAAGAAGGACTTTCAGACCGACCAGGAAGTCCGCTGGTGCCCCGGCTGCGGGGACTACGCGATCCTCAACGTCGCGCAGCAGGTCTTCGCGCAGCTCGGCTTCCCGAAGCACAAGATGGTGATGATCTCGGGCATCGGCTGCTCCAGCCGCTTCCCCTACTACGTCAACACCTACGGGTTCCACACGATCCACGGCCGCGCCCCCGCGGTCGCCACCGGCCTCAAGCTCGCCAATCCCGGGCTGCAGGTGTGGGTG
>JACQFK010000546.1 GCA_016200125.1 Planctomycetota bacterium | reverse complement strand
GCCGCCGATCTGGGCGCCGACCTGCTGATGCTGCCGATGTTCCGCTCCGCCCGGGAGCTCGACGCCTTCTGCAGGATCGTGGCGGGACGCGCCCGGGTCGTCGCCCTGGTGGAAACTCCGGAAGCCGTGCGGGATTTCGCGGCCATCCTCGGAGTCCGGGGCCTCGGCGAGGTCTACATCGGCCTGAACGACCTGTCGCTGGCGCTCGGCCTGGATTTTCTCTTCGAGCCGCTGGCCTCGGGGATGATCGATGGGATGGCTACGGAGCTCCGTGGCGCCGGCCTTCCCTTCGGCTTCGGCGGGATCGCCAGGCTCGGGGTGGGGGATCTCCCGGCCGAGCTGGTCCTGGGCGAGCATGTGCGCCTGGGCTCCACGGCCGTCATCCTGTCGCGGGCCTTCCACGGCGGCCGGGGGGCCGCGGAGCAGGCCGACGTCATGCATCTGGACCTGGCCGGAGAAATCGCCCGCCTGCGGAGCGTCGAAGCGCAGCTGCGCCGGAGGACGCCCGAGGAGGTCGAAGGGGACCGGAAGAAGACAAACGAGGCGATCGGACGGATCGCCGAGCGCCGGAAAAGGGTCCGCGAGGGCGGGCCATGAAGGACGTCAAGCGGCTGATGGACGTCGCCGGAGCCGCCTCCCTGCTGGCGGCCTTCGCCCCCCTTCTGGGGATCATTGCGGCGATCGTGCGGGCGACGTCGCCCGGGCCGGTGTTCTTCCGCCAGACCCGCGTCGGCCTTCGGGGCCGTCCCTTCACGATGCTCAAGTTCCGCTCCATGCGTGACGGGGCGGACCGCGAGGGGCCTTGGGCCACCGCCGCGGGCGACCTGCGCATCACGTCCGTGGGCAGGCTGCTCCGCCGCAGCAGCCTGGACGAGCTGCCCCAGTTGATCAACGTCCTGCGGGGCGATATGAGCCTGATCGGCCCCCGCCCGGACGTGCCCGAGCAGAGGAGCCTTTACACGGAGGCGGAGTGGGAGTGCCGCCACCGGGTCCGGCCGGGAGTCACGGGCTGGGCCCAGGCCACCCTCCGACATGAGGCGACGCTCGAAACCCGCAAGGCGCTTGATCTCGAATACGTGCGGCGCTGCAGCCTGAGGCTCGACCTCAAGATTCTCTGGCTGACCCTCCGCCACCTGCTGAAGGTCAGCGGTTAGGCCAGGATCTCCTCCGCGGTCGGCGGCGCGCTGTAGACGCGGTCGATGTACTCGCGGTGCCAGAGCTCCAGCGCCACCAGCGCGCGCAGCTCCCGCGTGTAGTTCGCCCTCTGGGCGAAGTGGTCCTGCAGCAGGTCCTTCACGACGCCCGGGTCGAAGTAGCCGCGCTCCGCGAACCTCGCGCCCAGCAGAATCTTCTCCACGAAGGGGCGCAGCTGGTTGCGGAACCATTCGCCGATCGGCACCGTGAACATCTGCTTCTTGCGGTGCACGAGGTCGTGCGGGAGGAACTTCTCCGCGATCTTCTTCACGGTGATCTTGCCCGCGCCGTTCTGCACCTTCAGCGCCGACGGCATCGTCGAGGCGAACTCCACGATGCGGTAGTCGAGGAAAGGGGAGCGCGCTTCGATCGAGTTGGGCGCGCCGCAGCGGTCGGGCTTCACCAGGTTGTTGCCCGGGAGGAGCATCTTCTGCTCGGCGCGGAGGTAGCGGTTGAGCAGGTCCGGCCCCCGCGAGTCGTGGTAGTGGTGGTCGAGGATCCGGAAGCTGCTGTCGAGCCCGTGTTTCGCGGCGAACGACGGCAGCAGCAGGCTCTCCTTAAGCTCGTCCTTGAAGATGGCCGTGCGGTTGAAGAAGCGGTAGAGCCCGTTCGTTTCCCGCATCGTGTTGCGGAAGTCGCCGTAGTAGGTGAAGCCGCCGAAGACCTCGTCCGCCCCGTCTCCGTTCAGGCAGACGATGACGTCCTTATCGTGGGCGAACTGCGCCATCTGGTACATCGGCAGGAACGAGGCGTCGCCGTGCGGCTGCTCCAGATGCCAGAGCACCCGGGGCCAGAGCGCGACGACGTCGGACTCCGTCACGAGCTCGTGGTGGTTGGTCTTGAGCTGCTCCGCGATCCGGCGCGCGTGCGGCAGTTCGCTGAACGACTCTTCCTTGAAGCCCACGGAGAAGGTCTTGAAGGGCTTCGACTTGTTCTCGTTCATGAGCGCGGTGACGAGGCTCGAATCGAGGCCGCCCGAGAGGAAGCTGCCGATGTTTACGTCGCAGCGCATCCGGAGGCGCGTGGCGTCGCGCAGCAGCGCGAGGATCTTCTCGACACAGTCCTCCTGGGTGAGCGCCGCCGGCTCGCCCGAGTCCGGGATGTCCCAGTACTTCTCGACGCGCGCCTTGCCCTGCTCCACGATCAGCCGGTGCCCGGGCGGGAGGTGGCGCACGCCCTTGAAGATGGTCTCGGGGATCGGGACGTAGTTGTAGCTCAGGAAGTCGGAGAGCGCCTGCGGGTTCACCTCGCGCCGGATCTCCGGGTTGAGGAAAAGGCACTTCATCTCGATCGCGAAAGTCAGGCGCCGCTCGTCGAGATGATAGAAGAGGGGCTTCACGCCGAGGCGGTCGCGGCAG
>JACQFK010000545.1 GCA_016200125.1 Planctomycetota bacterium | reverse complement strand
GAGCGCGGGGGCGACGGGCGTCGGATCGACCGGCCGGACGGCGATCTCGATCGGCTGGGTCTGGGGCCGGGTCAGCAGGAAGATGCCGGCCGCCGCGATCAGGAGAGCGGCGGCGAGGGTCGCGGGGATGATCCAGTTCTGCTTCCGGACGACGAGCTTCTTGGCGGGCAGGCGCCGATGGGTCTTCGACCCGATCTTCCGCCGCACGGCCGCCGTGAACGCATCCTTCTGGATACCAACAGGTTCCGCCTTGACGAGTCCGGCGAGATGGGCGGCTTCGTTCAGCTCACTGCCTTCGCGCCGGCAATCCTCACACGCGGCGAGGTGGCTCTGGAGAGTTCTCGCCTCGGCGGCGGTGAGTTGTCCGTAGATCCCCACCGCGATCAGCCCCTGGTACTCCCCGCACTCGTTGCCCATCTGAAGGGTTGATCCCCCCTCCTCGCGATTGGTTTACATCAAAATGCGAGGAATCAGATGAGGCGGCGGGACTTGAGGCGGTCCCTCAAAGCAACGAGGGCGCGGTGAAGGTGGCTGCGCGCCGTGCCGGGGGCGATTCCCAGCCCGGAGGCCACTTCGTCCAGCTTCCGGCCCTGTTCGTGACAGCCCAGGAACACCTCGCGCTGCATCTCCGACAGCGCCTCGAGCGCCTCGTCGATCGCCTGCGCCAGGTCGGCCCGGTCAACGGCCTCCGGCGACGGAGCCGCGGTCCCCTCCCGCACCCGGTCCGCCATCGAGATCACCCGGCCCCGCGACCGCAGCCGCTTGCTGCAGAGATTGAGCGTCGTCCGATAAAGCCAGGTGAACAGCTGGGCGCCGGGACGCCAGCCCGGCAGGATCCGGTAGGCCGCGACGAAGACGTCCTGGGCCACGTCGAGCGCCTCGTGCGGATCCCCCAGGAAGCGGCGGGCGACCCCCGCCACGCGCGCCTGATGGAGCTCGATGAGCGCGTCGAACGCCGACCGGTCGCCCTGCTTGAATCGATCGATGAGCTCGGACTCGGTCACGCCTAACTATAGCCCGAGCCTATCGCGGAATTTCATTGAGCGTGTAAGCGCCCTGCGGATGGACGAGCGGCTCGCCTTTCGCCGACTTGAGGCCCTTCGCGGTGATCAGGTAGACGCGATCCTTCACAAGCGGCGGCAGCGTGAGGTCCGCGAAGCGGCCGTCGGCGGCGACGACGACCTTCTCCACCGTCGCGCGCGTGCGGTCGAGCTCCGGGGAGCCGTAGGCCCCCGTGTACTCGTAGCGGTAGTGCTCGACCTGGTAGGCCGCCGGGTCCGCGGCCGTCTTCGGATCGACCGGCGTCGTGAACGCGATCCGGAACCCGTCGGGCCGCACCCGGATCTCCTTCATCTCAAAGGGCGCCTCGCCCGTGAAGTCGATGCGGAAGACGCCGCCGCGGTCGGGCTGGGCCATCCAGCCGGGCTCCGTGATGCTCCCCACCCAGAGTCGCCCCTTCGGATCGAAGGTGAGCACGACCGGCCCCATCAACCCCTTCCCCCAGAACGGGAAGCAGCTCCCCTGGACCTCGCCGTTCACCGTCTCCACTGCCGCGCGGATGATCGCGCCGCCGAACATCAGCTCGGCCATGAAGAACTGCCCCGCGAAGGGGCCGAACTTCCCGCCGGTCGCGTCGTAGGTCACGCCGTTGATCGAATGGGCCCAGCCGTAGGGCACCCAGACCGTCGTCTTCCCGAAGGGCTTCTGCGCGTGCTGCTTCTGCTGCGAGTTCGGGAATCCGTAGTAGCGGCCCGGAACGATGCGGCAGAGCTTGTTCGTCGCCACCCACTCGCCCTGGTTGTCCGTGTAGTAGATGTCCCCCTCGGGACCGGCGACCCAGCCCAGCGGGTTCCGGAACCCGTAGGCGACCTCCTCCACGCCCCCGCCCTCGAGCAGGCGGATCAGCGACCCCGACCCCGCCATCGTGTGGTTGGCGTAGGGCGCGTAGGTCATCACCCAGGCGCCGGTCTTGTCGCGATTCAGCCCGTAGCCGTAGTCGTAGGTGTCCGCCACGCCGTGCGGGAGGCCGACCACGCGATCGAAGCGGTCCGCCTTGCCGTCGCCGTCCGAGTCCGTGATCTTCGTCAAGTTGCGCCGGTGGAGCACGTAGAGCGCGCCGCTTTCGGCGACCATCGAGTAGGCCTCCTGGAAGAGGCCGCCCGTGTAGTCCTCGAAAACGGGCTTCTCCGGATCGCGGATCACGTAGAGCTCACCCCGCTTCATCGAGGCGACGAAGATCCGGCCGTCGCGCGGATCGGCGGCGATCGCGCCCGGCATCACCAGGTCCTCGCCGGACGCCGTCTTCGGCCGCGGAAGCGCGATCGCGCGGTAGCCCGGCTGTTCGAGCGGGCCCTCGAACTTCCCCGGATCCTGGAGCACGATCATCTCGACCGGCGGCGGCGCCTGCGCGGGCGGCAGATCGATCGGTCCGAGTTTCCGGCCCGCGAGGCGGAACTCCTGCGCGGCGCCGGTCGTCCGGATCCGGACGCCGTCGGCCAGCCGGTCGTAACCCTCGAACTTTCCCGGAGGCGGATCCAGCGGCCCGAAGTTCACCGGCGTGCCGCTCACGAGGTACTGCCGGATCCGCCCCTTGACCTGCCGGGCGACCCGGGCGCCGACGTAGACCGCGCGGACCGAGAGGGTCCCCACGTCGTAAACCAGCAGGTCGTTCGAGTCGGTCAGGACGATCAGGGCTTCGATGATCTTCTTGTCGGGCAGAACGACCGGGATCTGGGCGATGAGCGGGCCGTCGGCCGGAACCTCGAGCGGAAGCAGGGGGAGCGGCTTCGGCGCGGGCGCGTCCTTGCCGAGCGACAGGTAAGCCCAGATCGCCTCTTTCTGCTTCGCGGCGTCGCCGCCCAGCACCTGGTTCAGCGTCGCGGGAAGGCCGTGCTTGAAGATCTGGGGCATCGGCGTGCCCGGCTGGAAGCGGGCGGGATCCTCGACCCAGCGGTCGAACCACTCGCGCCGGATGCGGCGGGTGACCGACGTGAGCTCGGGGCCGAGGGCGCCCGGGTCGGGCTCCGCGAACGACTGGCCCCGCCAGATGTGGCAGGAGACGCAGGAGTAGCCGCCGAAGCCGACGAGGGAGGGGCCGAGGGGCGGGAGCGTCGGATCGGCCGAGAGCGGAGGTTCAGGGCCCGGTTCGTCGCCGTCCGCTTCCCGCAGCGCCTGCACGAGCGACTCCGCGTCGTCGCCGTAGGCCGGCATCCGGTACGAGTAGTTCCGGTGGCGGACCGCCGAGACGCCGTCCCGGATCGACGCCACCAGGTACTCGCGCGAGTACTTCGTCGACGCGTTGGTGAGCCGGGGCGTCTTGAGGAAGGGCAGCGACTGGAGCCAGGCGCCGCCCAGCGTGCTGCCGATCTCCTCCAGCGGCGAGGGCCGCTCGGAATCCCTCGAATGGCAGCGCAGGCAGCCCGACCGGTCGAGCTTCCGCCGCCTCGCGTCGACCTCCGACGGATGGCGCTCACGCGCCGCGACGGCGACGTAGGCGGCGATCTCCTTCTTCGCTTTGTCATCGAGCGCAAAGCGGGGGCCGCGGCAGTCTCCCGGGGTCTTGATCGGAATATCGAGCGCGACGGACTCGCCCAGCCCTTCGTGGCATTGGGCGCAGCGCTTCTCGCGGACGAGGGCCTCGTCGGGGCGGGCTGCCCCGAGGGGGGCGTCGCTCATCGCGGGCTTCGACCAGAGCAGAACGAACGCGGCGATGTCCCGCGCCGCGTTGCCCGGGAGGGGGATGGCCGGCATGCGGCCGTCGGGGTAGCGCTTCTTCGGATCGGCGAGGAAGGCGGCGAGCTGGGCGTGGCCCATGCGGTCGTTGAGGCCCGCGAGCGGGACGCGGTCCGCGACCGGCTGGTCCTCGGGCGCCTCGTCGGGCACGAAGTGGCAGGCCGCGCAGCCGATGCTGACGAAGTGGCGGCGGCCCATCCGGTGATCGCCGGCGATGTCGGGGGCGCGCGGGGTCCCGCCGCGGAGCAGCGTCTGCGCCAGCGTCCGCCGCTCGTCATTCGTGCTCGACAGCCCATGCTGTTCGAGCTTCGACATCAGCCAGGCGCCGTTCACGCGCCGGGCGAGGTCGGCGAGCGACGGCCCGGGCGGCGGATCGTGGACGGCGGGAAAGGCGCCCTGGTGGCAGCGCGCACAGCCGAGCTTCGCGACGCGCTCGCGGCCCCGCAGTTCGGGCAGGTCGACCGGGATGTGGCGGAACTTCCACGGAGGGATCGGCTCGCGGGCGAAGCTCTTCGCTTCCCAAGTCAGCTGCACGCGCTTCGATCGAGCGCTGACGCGGATCCGGTGGAAGCCCGGCTTGAGCTCGACGGGGCCGGTCACGGCGCGGTCGTCGATCTCGATCGCCGCGTCGCCGCCGAACGCGATCGCGTCGGCATCCTGGATGAGGATGAAGCCGGTCCAGACGACCTCGAAGGGGCCGGGCGGGATCCGCGGGTGCGGGCTCGACTCGCCGAGGCTGAAGGCGGGTTTCGCGTCGATGCGGGTCAGAGTCGCTTCGGAATCGACGAGCGACCGGTAGACGGCGACGAGGCCGGGCTTGAGCTCGTCGGGATTCTGCGCGACGAGCGCCAGGAGGAGTGCGGCGATGGCCATCGGATGGTCCTCACTATAGAAAACGCCGGCCGCGGGGCCTAGAATGGCGCATCATGAAAGCTCTGGTCTACACCGCGCCCCACAAGCTGGAAAAGCAGATCCATCCAGACCCCTTGCCCAAGGCGGACGAGGTCGTCGTGCGGGTCCGGGCGGCGGGCGTCTGCGGATCGGACCTCCTGGGCTTCCTGGGCAAGAGCAAGAAGCGGGTGCCGCCGCTGATCCTGGGCCACGAGATCGGGGGCGAGGTGGCGGCGCTGGGGAGCGCGGTGACGGACCTCCGCGTCGGCCAGCGGGTGGCGGTGATGCCGCTGATCACCTGCGGCGCCTGCGTCCACTGCCGCCGCGGGCGCAATTCCGTCTGCGAGAAGCGGGTGCTGCTGGGGATGAACGTGGCGGGCGGCTTCGCGGAGTACACCGTGGCGCCGCGCGCCTGCCTCTACGCGGTGCCGGAGAAGATGGGCTTCCTGTCGGCGAGCATGGTGGAGTGCCTGGCGACGCCGGCGAACCTGTTCGGGAACCACGTGCGGGGGCCGCTGGAGAGCGCGGCGGTCTTCGGCGCCGGGACGCAGGGGATCCTCGCGCTGCAGATGGCGAAGGTCCGCGGCGCGACGCGGATCTTCGTGGTCGACGTCCAGGAGGCGCGGCTGGCGGTCGCGGAGCGGCTGGGCGCGCGACCGGTTCACGCGAAGAAGACCGATCCGGTCGCGGCGATCCTCGAGGCGACGGGCGGCCAGGGCTGCGACGTCGTGGTGGACGCGGCGGGCTACTCGCCCACGCGGCAGCAGGGGCTGAAGGTCGTGGCCCGCGGCGGCGTGCTGGCGCTCGTCGGTCTGTCCGACCCGGCGACCGAGTTCGACGTGATGGACATCATCAACCGGGAGATCGAAATTCACGGCATCTACGGCTACGCCCCGGCCGACTTCCGCCAGGCCCTCGAGCTGGTCACGGCCTCCCGCGTCGACGTCACCTCCTGGGTGAAGGAGTTCCCCCTTGACGACGGCCAGCGCATCCTCGACCAGCTCACCTCGAATCCGGGAGACCTGGTGAAGGCGTCATTGGTTCCCTAGCCTGGAAGACGAAAATCGAAAACCGCAAATCGAAAGACGGCCGGATCGTCGGCGTCGGGGAACCTTTCGTCATTCGATTTTCGGCTCTCGATATTCGAATTTCATCCCTCCTGGCGCGTTCATAGGGCAGCAAACGCAACGAGGCAGCCCATGAAAAATCCCGATGTGACGTGGATCTCGGGGTCCCCCCCGCCCCCCGGCGACGACTCCCTGCTTGACGCCTACTCCCAGACCGTCATGCGCGTGGCCGAGAAGGTCGGCCCCGCCGTCGTGTCGATCGAGGTCGAAGCTTCCCGGCGCTCCGGCCGCCAGGGCCGCGGCGGAGGCTCCGGCTTCCTCTTCACCCCCGACGGCTTCATCCTGACCAACAGCCATGTCGTCCACGGCGCCGCCGACATCGAGGTCACCCTCACCGGCGGCCGCCGCTTCCAGGGCGCCCTCATCGGGGACGACCCCCAGACCGACCTCGCCGTCGTCCGCATCCTCGCGCCCGACCTGAGCGCCGCCCCCCTGGGAGACTCCGCCGCCCTGCGCGCCGGCCAGATGGTCGTCGCCATCGGCAACCCCTACGGATTCCAGTGGACCCTGACCGCCGGCGTCGTCAGCGCGCTCGGCCGCTCCCTGCGCTCCCAGTCCGGCCGGCTCATCGACAACATCATCCAGACCGACGCCGCCCTCAACCCCGGCAACTCGGGCGGCCCGCTCGTCAACTCCCGCGGCGAGGTGATCGGCGTCAACACCGCCGTGATCCTGCCCGCCCAGGGCATCTGCTTCGCCATCCCCTCCGCCACCGCCCAGTTCGTCGCCCAGCGGCTCATCCGCGACGGCGTCATCCGCCGCGGCTGGATCGGCGTCGGCGGCCAGAACGTCGCCCTCCACCGCCGCATTCTCTTCCTCCACGGGCTCTCCGGCGACGGCGGCGTCCTCGTCCAGGGCGTGGATTCCGACGGCGCCGCCGCCCGCGCCGGCGTCCGCGACGGGGACGTCATCGTCTCCTTCGGATCGCAGCGCATCAACGGGATCGACGACCTTCACCGCCTGCTCACGGAGGAGGCGGTCGGCAAGACGGTGAAGCTCGGCGTGCTGCGGCAGGACGAGAGAACGGAGCTCGACCTCACGCCGGAACTCGCGCGCAGCCGCTAGTCCGGCCGGCCCGTGTGGAGCGCGCGCTCGACCGCCGCGCGGAGATCGCCGATGCCGAAGGGCTTGCGGAGCACGTCGACGCGGTAGGTGAAGGCGAAGGGCTCGACGCGGTCGCCCTCGCGCCGCGGTCCGGTCATCAGGATGATCGGCACGACGTCCCCCCGGTCGCGCAGCTTCATCACCACCTCGAGGCCCGAGGCCTGGGCCATCAGCGTGTCGAGGATCAGCAGCGAGTAGTCGCCGGAGTTGTAGCGCTCGAGGATGTCGCGCCCGTCCTGGACCACGTCCACGTCGTAACCGGAGGGCTTGAGAACGTCCCGGACGAGCCTGCAGATCTGGGTTTCGTCGTCGCCGACAAGAATGCGGGCCGTCGAGCGCGGTTCGGGCATCGTCATCCACCCCTGGATCCACACCCCGGTCGCGTTCGAGACAGCCCCATGCTAGCCCGCGCCCCCGCCCTGATCAAGCTCCGTTCCACCCCCTTCCATGTTTTTGTGAACAGCGTCCCGGCTTCAGTGTAACATCGGGCCTCTTCCCGGAACTGAGCTACGGAGGACCGACCATGCTGACCCTGCTGTTCCTGGCCTCGACGGCTCTCACGCAGGACGACCTGGATGGCGCGATCCGCGGCCTCGCGGAGAAACTCTCCCGGGAGGGGCTCTCGGGGAAGCTCGCCGAGGCGGCGGCCAGTGACGCCGGCATCCAGGCCATCCACGAGAAGATCGACTTCCTCCTCTCCGCGCGCATCTCGCGCTTCGAGCGCGACGCCGTGGGCCATCTCGAGGATTACCTGTTCAGCGCCGACGCCGCCGGCGACCTCCACCTCCGCCCCGAGCGCAAGCCCGAGATCGACGCCCTCGTGGCCCGGCTTCCGCTCGCCCCGCGCGCGATGAGCGGCTTCAGCCGCAGGGCCGACGAGATCGTCGGCCGCCTCGGCAATTCGCCGATGGACCTGCGGGCGAAAGCCGGCTGGGGCGACCCGAACTTCCGCACGGCGTTCTTCCACCGCCATCCCGCCGAGCTCCGCGAGCTCGACGACGCGGAACTCCTCGACGCCGCCGGCTTCCGCGGCCTCCAGCGCGGGAAGGACGGCAGGCTGCGGGTCGCCGGCCCCTGGGCCGGGGAGCTCCTCGAGCGCATGACGGGGACCTTCGAGCAGCTCGAGGCGCTGAAGAAGTACGAGAAGAGCTACCTGAAGCTCGTGGCGAAGGTCGGCGACGGCGCGGCGCGCGCGGCGCTGACCGCCGACACCTGCAGCCTGTTCCTCATCGGCCGGGTAATCCGGCAGGCCGGCGAAGGCTCGCCCGCCCCGATCGGCGGCCTCGTCGAGGGCGACGAGGAGCAGAAGATCGAACCCGCCGTCACCTTCAACCGGGAGCTCGCCGAGCTGCTGCCCGAGGTGAAGGAATTCGACGCCCTGCTCCAGGGCCTGCAGAAGGATCTCGACCGCCTGGCGGCCGGAATCGACGGTGCCGGGGAGACGGAGCGCAAGATCATCGAGTTCGTGAGAAACGGCCGTGCCCGCGCGCTGATCGCCGAGCGGATCCTCGACTTCAAGGAAGACCAGAAGCGCAAGTCCGAGGAGATCATGAACGCGACCCTCGAGGACGGTTTCACGGCCGACGGAGAAAAACTGACCGTGAAGAAGGGACGCTACGTGGACGGCGACGGCAAGGAGTCCCCCGACGCCCTCGGGGCGGAGTTCGAGGGCGTGATCGCGGAGTTCAACGGCTCGATCCGCCAGGACTTCGACCGCATCGCCGAGCGCTGCCTCGATCCCGGCGTGATCGCGCTCTTCGAGGACCGGCCGGGCACCTATCTCCTGGCGGAGTTCCGCGACCGGGTGGTCGAGACCATGGCCCACGGAATCCGGAACGGCGGGCTCGACGTGTTCATCAAGACCTATCTCGTGATGCAGGGCGACAAGTACGTCGTGCGTCCCGAGCGGGCGTCGCGCGTCGAGGCGATCCTCAAGCGCGCGACGGACATCACGGCCGGAAAGTAGCCTCGAGGAAGTCGTAGGCCTGTTTCCGGACCTCCGGCGGGAAGTCGTGGGCGGCGTCGGGGTAGACCGGGCGGAGCCCCTCCTTCGCGCCGAGCAGCTCGTACACGGGCGCCGCCGCGGCCACGCAGTCCTGGACGCCCGTCACCTCGAAGTTGGCGTCGCGCAGCGGCGCGTTGATGAAGAGCGCCCGGGGTGCGATCGCCCCCAGGATCTCGGTGAAGTCGAAGGGCATCCGTTTGGGATCCGCGCCGTACTCCGATGCGATGCGCGGCATGTAGCCCTTGTGGCTCCAGCCCTTCAGATTGCCGCCGTAGTACTTCGGGAACGCGTTGAAGCCGCAGCTCGTGACGACCGCCTTGATCCGCGGCTCGAAGGCGGCCACGAAGAGCGAGTTGTGCCCGCCGAGCGAGTGGCCGATCGCGCCGATGCGGGCGGGATCGACCTCGGGCAGCGACTCGAGCACGTCCACCGCGCGGCGGTGGTTCCAGATCCCCTTCATCGTGGCGCTGACGTAGCCCTTCGCGTAGACGTCGATCTTGTAGTCGCCGAAGCCCGGGTAGTCCGGCGCGAGCGCCACCATCCCCCGCTCCGCGAGCTCCGCGGCGTAGGCGAGGTTCTTGATCCCCATCCCCGCGGGCTCCTGCTTGCCGATCGCGGTCGTCTGGTGGAGGCAGAGCATCGCCGGCGCGCGGCCCTTGAGCTCGTGGGGGATGAGGAGGAAGGCCGGCACGCGGTCGCCCGCCTCCGCCGCGAAGGAGATCGTCTTGCGGACGTACTTCTGGAGCCTGACCTCGTCGTAGACCTGGACGTCGGCAGGAGCTTTGCGGTCGTCCGGGGGCATCGGCCCCATGACGAGCTGGAGGCTGGCGAGGATGTGGGCGCGGCGCCTGGGCCAGTCCGCCGCGGCGGCGATCGGCTGCTCCTTCCCTTCCCCATCGATCACGACCAGGAGCTTCGTCTTGTCGGCATAGAAGGGCGGCCGGTCCTGTCTCGCCATTCGAATACGTTACTCGCCCGGCTTCCTGCGGGAGGCGTCATCGAGGATCTTTTTCTCGGCGGCCGAGAGGCTGCCGATGCCCTGGCGGCTGACCTTGTCGAGGATGGCGTCGACCTTCGACCGCGCCTCGTCGGCCCGTTCCGATTCGCGGACCCTGGCCTTGCGGGCCCGGCCTTCGCGCCAGCGGGCCCACCAGCCCTTCTTGCGGGGCGGGTCGGGCATGTAGTCGAACTCGGGCGCCCGGTCGCCGAAGGCGGGATGCTGGTCGAGCTCGCCGATCCGAATGAGGTATCTCAGCTGGAAGGCCTCGATCAGGATCCACGCGCCGATCAGGATGAGGTTGAGCTCCTCCTGGGCGATGCCCCAGATGCCCATCGCCAGGCCGATCGGCATGCTGATGGCCGCCAGGGCATGGGCGGCGCGGACGCGGTCGTAGCGGAGGGTCAGGAACGAGAACAGCACCTGGCCGCCGTCCAGCGGATAGGCGGGGATCAGGAGATTGAAGAGTCCGAGGAGGAGGTTGAGCTTAACCGAGTGCAGGAGGAAGCCGCGGACGTGGTACTGGAACTCGCTGACTCCGGCGGCCAGTTCGCGCGGCCACCACTCCGTCCAGGGATTCAAGTAGTTCCAGGACCAGGGGGCCCGCAGCGCGAGCAGCGCGACGGCGCAGAGGCCGCCGAGGACGAAGCTGGAGATCGGACCGATGCCCGAGATCTTGAGCTGCTCCGCCGGCCGGCCGGTGTGGTCGATCGTGGCCAGTCCGCCCAGGGGCCAGAGCAGGATGCGTTCGGCGTGTCCTCCGAGGCGGATGCCCATCCAGCAGTGGGCCAGTTCGTGGAAGAGGATGCTGATCATGAGGATGACCATGGTGACGGTCATCCATTCCAGGCCCCAGGCGCCCCCCTGGGACCATCCCTGGAGGATGCGTCCGGCGACCATGATGGCCAGGAGCCAGTGCATGCGCACCGGGATCCCGAAGATGCGGAACATCGGGAACGTCCAGCGCATCAGGTCGATGGGAGGCACCTCCGGGGCCGGAATCCTAGATACCCCTCCTGGTGCAGGGGGGTCAAGGGATAATCCTGCAAGGGGACAATCCTGAAACGAAACAAACCGTTTGATTCGTTGCATTGCAATGCAACGAATCAAACGGTTTGTTTCGTTTCACGTTTCAGGGGCGGGAGGCGGCGACCAGGGCGCGGAAGGGGGCGAGGGAGCGGGAGCCGGCCAGGGGCTCCCACTCGGGATGCCACTGGAGCCCCACCACGAAGCGCGGACCCGGAAGCTCCACCGCTTCGATCAGCCCGTCATCCGAGCGCGCCGACACCTTCAGACGGGGCCCGGCCTCCGCAATCCCCTGGAAGTGCGTCGAGCTCACCGTGAAGGGGCCCGGGCCGACCAGCTTCTCCAGCTTCGTGCCGGGCTCGATCGTCACCCCGTGGGCCGAGAGGCTGCTCAGCGACAGGCTGTGGCGCGACCCCTGCTCCCCCGTGAGCGGCCGCAGCGACCCCCCGTAGGCCACCGACATCAGCTGCGCGCCCCGGCAGAGCGCCAGCACCGGCAGCCCCCGGCGCTCCGCCCGCCGGAGCAGCTCGATCTCGCGGCAGGTCCCCGGGATTGAGATTCCGGACGTTCGCCCCCGCCCGGGACAGCGCCAGGCCGGTCGCCGCCGGATTCAGCTCCGTCCGATCGTACCAGTCGCCCGACAGCGACAGCCCGATCCGCGGCGCCTCCGGACCGCGCCCGAAATGGGTCCACGCGGTCACGCCGGACAGGGTCAGCACGAGCGCCGCCCCGACCCGGACGACCCCCTTGACCGCCCGCTTCAGGCGCGTGCCTTCACTCCCGCCCGCCCTTCGGAGACGAGCAGCTCGGTGGACACCTTGCCGTGCTTCAGGAAGACCGCCATCGGGTACAGGAATCCGAGCGCGGGCAACGGGTCGTTCCACTTGAACACGTCCGACACCGAGTGCCGGTGGTCCCGGAACAGCTCCTTCATCCGCTCCAGCCGCCCGCTGACGTCCGCCGCGTCCTTGAAGTTGTTCACGAAAGACCGCAGGGCCCTCCGGCGGCCGCCCCGCACATACGAGCGCTTCAGCTTCTCCCAGGCGCCCTTCATCGCCGCCATCCGCGGCTCGTCGTGGATCACCTCGTGCAGCGTCGCCAGCAGCCCCATGACCGGCGTCTCCGTCCGCACGTTCGTGTCGTGCGGCTCGACCGGGTCGACATGCCCGTCGACCGCCAACCGGTAGAGCAGGTGGGGATAGTCCCAGCCCGCCTCCACCGCCTGCGGCATCCCGCCCCAGAAGCGGGGGTTGACCTCGATCAGCCAGGCGGGCGAGTCGTCCTTTCCGTTCCAGCGGAAATCGATCTCCGCGACCCCATGCCAGTTCAGCCGCGTCAGCAGCTCGGCGCCGATCGCCTCGATCGCCGGCGCCTTGACCGTCTCGCGAAGGACGCCGGTCCCGCTCTTCGCCGGGAAGGAGCGCAGGTTGTGGTAGGTCATCGCCGCGCGCAGTTGACCGTGGTCGAAGAGGAAGGTCGCGCAGTAGTCGTCGCCCGGGATGCCCTCCTGGATCAGCGGCCAGCCGCCGTCCCCGAGCCCCAGGTCCTTCACGAACCCGTCGAAGACCGCCACGGCCTCCTCCGCCGAACCGACCTTCTTCACGCCGACCGCCGCGGCCGACTGCCGGACCTTGACGAAGGCCGGGTAGCCGAAGCCCGCCGCCGCGCGGACGAATTCGTCCCGGCTTTCCGGAACCACCGTCTTCGGGATCGGCAGCCCCTCGCGGATGCAGTACTGCGCCAGGGTCCCCTTGTCATGGACCTGCTCGATCTGCACGATCGTGGGGAGCGCCATCTTGATCAGCGGCTCGAAGCGCTCGCGATGGCGGGCGACCAGGTAGGCCTCCTTGTGGACGGGCATGAGGACGTACTCTTCTCCGTCCGCGGGCTTGTACTTGCGGATCACCCCCTCGAGGGTGTCGAGGAAGGCCTCGGGCTCGAGGTCGGGATTCGGGTACTTGAACTTCCCGATCGTGTACTTGGAAAGCGCCGCGGGGGCGAAGTCGTATTCATCGCCCGCGATGACCTCGATGCCCCGCTTCCCCAGGCTGCGGGCCGCCGACAGCGCGCTCCAGGCTCGGCCGTAGGTCAGGATGACTCTCATGTGCTTCCTCCCTGAACTGTGCAGCGGGTTGCACACCCGCCTGCGGTTTTCGTCGATCTGCCTCATCGACGGGAGGAAGAGCAAGTGCCGTGCCTAATCGCGGCCGATCACCCCAACGAGGCCGAAATGGTCGGAGGGAAAGAGGTCCTTCTTCCCTGGGGTCAGCGGCTGGTCGCCCACGATCCGGACCTGCCGGGGCTTCCACACCGTGGACCGGACCAGGATCCGGTCCAGGCGCCGGCTCTTTTCGCCCGGGAAGGACCCTTTCCGGGCCATGTCGCTCGCCTCGATGTTCCAGGTGAATCCGGGCTCCTGAGGCTTCAGCGATTTCCAGAGGTCGACGTAGGCCGCGTCGAGCTTCTTCTCCTCCGCCTCCCCCTCCCCGAAATTGAAGTCGCCCAGGAACACGGCGTCGTCCGCGTCGCGGAGCCGGGGCAGGATCGCGTCGATCTGCTTCACGCGGACCGGGCCGTCCTGCAGCGGACTCTCGAGGTGGGTGGTGGCGACGTCGACGCGCCGGCCGCCGAGGCGGAGGGTGACGATCAGCAGGGTCCGCCCCTGGGGCCCCGGGAGCTTCTTCAGGGAGGCGGCCTCGATCGGCGCCTTCGAGAGGATCATCTGGCCGCCCGCATCCTCCGGCTTGATCTTCGGCGCCTGGTAGGCCTTGGCCCAGTCCTCCTTCGCAAGCATCGAGGAGAACCAGGGGACGACCTCCTGGAGCGCGATGACGTCGGCGTCCGATTCCTGCAGCAACTTGAGGAGCGGCGGGACCCGCTTCCGGGTCTCGACCGGATCGCCCAGGATGTTGTAGGTGACGAACGTGAGCGACTTCTTCTCCTGGGCCGGAAGAAGCGCGAGCAGCAGGCCGAACGCAGCCGTTTTCATGGTCCCAATCTACGGGACACCCAGTCGGCCTCGCTCTTGCATCCCCACTCGCGATACAGGGGCAGGAGTTTCCGGTAGCGCTCGCGGCGGTCCAGGCCCGCATTCCACAGCACCTTCTGCAGGTCGATCGGGCAGAGATGCATCGGATGGCGGTCGTCCTCCTCCAGCGAGTTCGCCCCCTGCATCACGCAGGCGTAGGTGACGCAGTGATCGATCGAGAGGATGTGGCCCGCCTCGTGGGAAAGCAGCTTGAGCGAGCGGCGCGTGAAGAGAGGAACGTCCTCCGTCTCGTAGCGCTTCAGCGAATAGGCGCCCGAGCGGAGCCCGGGATGGCCCACTCCGAAGACGAAGTTCAGCCCCGGCACATACAGGTCCTGGTCCGTGATCGCCATGCAGACCAGCGCGTCGGGCGGAAGGCGCGCCGACAGGCGGTCGATGATGCGCTCCGCGTCGTACTGCCCCCGTTTCGCCTCGAGCGTGTCTTCGAACATCGGGAGGGGATCGAGCACCTTGGCCGGGACACCGAAGAAGGCCTCGGCGTAGAGGCGCATCCGCTCCAGCGTCTCCCGGTACTCCGCCCCCGCTCCGCCGAGCGGCTGCAGGTAGAAGGTCGTCCGGTGGGAGCACTTCCAGTTCAGGGGACCGGAGCGGTACTCCTCGAAGCTCTGGGGCGCCTCGTGGAAGCGGAAGCGCCAGTCGCCCGGCTCGGCGGGTCCGAGCTTCGCGTGGCCCTCGTCGTCTTCGCGCTCCGCCGTACCCGAAGGCAGCGGGCAGGCCCTGCAGGGCTTCACCCTCAGCGGCAGCCGCGGACGGAGTCCCATGAAGGTGAGGACCCCCGCCCCGATCCCGGCGCCGACCAGGAGGAAGAGCGCGCCGAGGGCGAGCCTCTTCATTTGCCCAGCCGGGCGGTCACCCACTCGGCTTCCTTCTTGCAGCCCCACTTCTCGTAGAGGGCAAGCAGCTTCTGGTAGCGTTCCTTGCGGTCCACGCCGGTGTTCCAGAGCACCTTCTTCAGATCGATCGGGCAGAGGTGCATCGGATGGCGGTCATCCTCCGAGAGCGAGTTCGCCCCCTGCATCACGCAGGCGTAGGTGACGCAATGCTCGATCGAGAGGATGTGGCCCGACTCGTGGGCGAGCAGGTTGAGCGACCGACGGGTGAAGAGCGTTTCGTCGCTCGTCTTGTAGCGGACCAGCGAATAGACGCCGCAGCGCCAGTTCAAGCTCGCCTCCCCGAACACGTAGTTCAGCCCGTCGGAATACAGATCCTTGTCCGTGATCCCGATGTAGACGAGCGCGTCCTTCGGAACCAGGTCCGCCAGGGACTCGATGATCAGGGTGGAGTGGTATTGCGACCGCTTCGCCTCGAAGGCGAACTCGACCATCGGGATGGGCTCCAGGACCTTCGCGGGCACGCCGAAGAAGGCTTCGGCGTAGATCCGCATCCGCTCCAGCATCTCCTTGTAGGTCTTTCCGGCGTTCCCCAGGGGCTGGAGGTAGAAGGTCGTCCGCTCCTGGCTCTTCCGATTGACCGACCCCTCGATGTACTTCTCGTAGCTCTGGGCCGGCTCCTTGAACTGGGCGCGCCACTCGCCCGGTTTCGGAGGACCGAGCCGCTGGAAGCCCTGCTCGTCCTCCTGCGGAACGGCCAGGAACAGGGCCAGCAGGGCAGGAAGACCGTTCATTTTCTTCGTCTTCATCATATGCCCATTGGACGCCGGGCGGTGTATGATTGTCAGGTAATCGGCGGTTCCGGGGGGCGGGACGCCGGGGCAGTGACCGAAAGGACGAGAGCATGCGAGCCGCTCTACTGATCCTCTGCATCTTCCTCTCCGCACAGGACGAAAACTTCAAGATCCTGCAGGACCCCGCCCGCCGCGCCAAGGAATTCGACCGGCAGACCGCGCTGAAAGGCTTCAAGGAGCAGTCGAAGCAGAACCCCGCCGCCTGGGTCGCCGCGCGTTTCCTCGAGAAGAGCGACCGCCAGTGGAAGCTCAGCTACGACCGGCTCAAGACCGCCTCGGGGATCCTGATCGGCACGGAAAGCGGCGGCAACTTCACCGCGTACAACGGCGCCAAGACCGCCACCAGTTCCGGCACTCTGGAGAAGGACGTCCGCGACCCGGCCGGGGTCGAGCTCGACGGCTACCTCAAGGCCTGGTGGAGCGGCGCGACCCTCTCCGACGCCGACCACCGCAAGGCGCTGGAGAGCCTGGAGCAGTCGATCTCCAAGGCGGGAACCTCGGAAGGCGGCGAGGCGCTCAAGCTCTTCGCCCTCCTCCACGCGAGCGCGCTGGGCGACCGCGCGTCGGACATCATCGGCAAGTTCGGCTTCGTCAAGGAAGGCGACCGCTGGGGCCGCCGCGAGGACCTCGCCGTCAGCGCGATCGCCAACGGCCTCGCGA
>JACQFK010000544.1 GCA_016200125.1 Planctomycetota bacterium | reverse complement strand
TCGACCGCGCCCACCGGATCCACTCCGTCCCGGCGGCGATCGGCATCCGGCCCGCCCTCGTCGTCTCCATCCTCTCCCACGTCGTCGCCGTCGGCGCCCTCGTCGCGATCGGCGTCCTGGGCCGCCTGGGCCTCTACTACCACGGCGCGGTCGCCGCGATCGCCGTCCTCCTGGTCTACGAGCACGCGATCGTGAAGCCGACCGACCTGCGACGCGTCAACCAGGCCTTCTTCCACGTCAATGCGGTGGTGAGCGGCGTGATCCTGGCGGGGACGCTGCTGGACCTGTTCGTGAGGCGGTAGAGTTACTTGCGCGCGAGGGTCGAGAGGTGGTCGCGCAGCGCCTCGATCCAGGGGCGCATGCGGACGCCGGCGGCCTGGAGCTTCGAGCAGTCCAGCACCGAGTAGCGGGGACGCAGCGCCGAGCGGGCGCCCGCGCCGCGGCGCAGCGGCTTCACCACGTCGCCGGGCAGACCCAGGGTCTCGAACACGGCCTTGGCGAAGTCGTAGTGGCTCGCCTCCCCCGCGGAGGCCACGTGCCACACGCCCGTCTGGTTCTGCTTCACCAGCTCGATCACCGCGTCGACGAAGTCCACCTGGTAGGTCGGCTGGCAGCGCTGGTCGTCGAAGCCGAAGATGATCTCGTCCGTCTCGCGCTTCTCCAGGATCTCCGTCAGGTAGTTGCGCCCCTGGGAGCCGAAGAGCCAGCCGGTGCGGACGATCAGGTGCCGCGGCGCCTGGCTCATCGCCGCAAGCTCCGCGCCGAGCTTGGTGTCGCCGAAGATCGACAGGGGGTTCGGAGAGTCCTCCTCCCGGTAGGGCGTCGTCTTGGCGCCGTCGAAGACCAGGTCGCTGCTGGGGATCACCAGGAGCGCGCCCGCGTCGGCGGAGGCCTGGGAGAGGTGCTTGGTGCCGTCCCGGTTCACGAGGTAGGCCTGCCAGCGGTCGCTTTCGCAGGCGTCCACGTCCGCCAGGCCCGCCGCGTTGAAGATGACGTCGGGGCGCTGTTCGGAGATGCAGGCGACGACGTCGTTGCGGCGTGAAATGTCGAGTTCCCGGTGAGTCAGCCCGATCGTTTCGAAGAACCGGGGCAACCGCGCCATCAGGACCTTGCCGAGGCCGCCGCCCGCCCCGACCACGACTGCTTTTTGCATGATGCCTGAACCACCCCTGCCGAAACCGCCTTTATTCCCCGGCGAAACAAGCCTATAATATGGGTCGCACAAACACGATGAAAATCTACCTGATGGGGCGGGGACACCGCCTCCAGCAAATCCGGGACGCCCTCGGGCTGTCCCGGCTGACGGCCCAGGTCATCGACAAGGACACCGACCGCGTCCGCTTCGGGACCCCGGCCCTTCCCATCTCCCCCGAGGACCTGATCATCGTCACGGATTTCGAGGAGGCGCCCCTGCGCCTCGTGCTCAGCAACCTGGTGGCGCAGGAACTCCCCGCCAAGATCATGGTGTTCACGCCGGTGCCCAGCCGGACGCTGCTCCGGGACTACCCCGACTTCCTGTTCCGGGACGAGAGCCTGATCTACAAGAACGAGCTCCGCGAGCTCCAGCGCAAGGCCGCGGGGCTCCACAAGGTCGAGTCGATCCGCAACCTCGTCCGCGGCTTCCCCTTCCTGACCGTGATCTGGGGGAATCCCGACCCCGACGCCATCGCCAGCTCCTACGCCCTGCTGGAGCTCGTGAAGGATTTCACCGCCGACGCCACCATCGCCTACATGGGGGAGTTCACGCGGCCCGAGAACGCCGCGATGGTCAGCATCCTCAAGATCCCCATGCGCAAGTTCACCTGGGACCTGCTCAAGCCCGACACCGTCGTCGCCACCGTCGACGCCCAGCCGTCGTTCTTCAAGGCCGACGACCGCCTCCGCTTCGACGTCATCGTGGACCACCATCCCCTGAGCGACCTCGGCGCGCCCAAGTTCGCCGACGTCCGGCCGACCTACGGCTCGACGTCGACGATCTTCACCGAGTACTTCCAGGCGGCGGGCATCCGGATGTCCAAGAAGATCGCCACCGCGCTCTTCTACGGCCTCAAGGTCGACACGGGCAACCTGACGCGCAACGTCAGCGACGCCGACGTGGCCGCCTTCCGCTACCTGCGGATGCGGACTGACGAGAACATGGTCCGGACGATCGAGCTGTCGCAACTGCCGGTGGAGACGCTGGACTATTTCGCGATCGCCATCGCCAACAAGAAGATCCGGCGCGAGGTCGCCTTCGCCTACCTGGGGACGATCTCCAACCCCGACATGTGCGTCCACGTCGCCGACTTCTTCATCAAGCTCACCGGCATCTCCTGGGCGGTGCTCGCCTGCCGCTCCAAGGACCGGGTCGTCGTGGTATTCCGCTCGGACGGCTTCCGCAAGCACGCGGGCCACCTGGCGGAGGCGCTCTTCATGGACTACGGTTCGGCGGGCGGCCACCGCACGATGGCAAGGGCCGAGTTGGAGCTCTCGCGCCTGCAGGGCGAGCTGCGCGAGCCGTCGGACGTCGCGATCGAGGACTGGCTGCTCAAGCGCCTCGGGACGAAACTCAAGTCGCTGGCGCCCGAACCGCTGCCGGCCCCGAAGCTGCCGGTCGAGAACCCGCAGGGCTGAATCCGGAATCGGCGCTCCGCTGTACTTTCCACCCCCTCCCCCTCCACGTATCCTCCGGACGCTGATCGTTTCAGCGCCCTCGAGCGAGTGGAGGAATCAGGAGGTTGACCATGCGGAGCATCTCGGCGGCGATGGCGTTGATCCTGGGCCTCTCGGGAGCGGCCTGGGCGCAGGAGGGCAAGGGAGAGAAGGAGCGGGAGCGGAAGGGCAAGGAAGCTTCGATCGGCCTGAAGGACATCGACGCCAACGGGGACGGCCGGGCCCAGGTGTCGGAGCTCCGGCTGGCGATCGCCCGGCTCACGGGCAACCGCGAGGGCGTCGAGAAGAAGCGCGAGCAGCGCGAGGAAGGCTCGATCGCCCTGAAGGACGTGGACACGAACAACGACGGCCGCGCCACGATGCCCGAGCTGCAGGCCGCGCTCGAGAAGGCCTCGCGCGAAGGCGGCGAGAAGAAGGAAGAAGGCGGGAAGAAGAAGCGCGACTAGCTCACAACCTGGTTACCACTCACTCGAGAGCCGCAGGGGTCTTGCAAAGGACTCCTGCGGCTTTTCTTTCAGGTACCAGGTACCCCGAGAGTCCCCGGGTACTTCGTCCCTGGTGCCGGGTACTGGATCAATACGCGACTTTGACGTACTGCTTCCAGCGGTAGTCGAGGTCGCCGATCGTCCAGCCCCAGACCTTCTTGAGCGCGGCCTCCACGAGGCCGCCTTCGACGACCTTGCCGTTCTTGTCCTCCTTGGTCTCGTTGAGCTCCTTGAGCGCCATCAGGAACTCGACGAACTTCTCGCGGTGCTGGCCCAGGAGGAATTCGACCATGCTCCAGGACTTGATGGCGTCCGCGCCGTCGAACTCGCCGAAGTTCACCCGCTTCATGATCGCGGTCATGTCCGGATCCTTGTTCTCCCGCACCCAGACGCGGCAGATCACGGGCCAGTCGCCGGGGTCCGAGTAGTTCTTGCCCTTGTTCCGGGGGCTCGTGCCGGCGAGGTCGACGCAGTGGACCATGGAGGTGTCCTTCATCAGGCGGCAGAAGTGGAGCGCCATGCCCTCGACCATCCAGCAGTAGTTCGTGCCGCACCAGATCTCCATGAGCACCTGGGTCACCATGTGGATCGCCCAGTCGTGCAGGAGCGCGTCCGGGGCGGTCTCCTGGTAGATCTCCATGTAGGGGAAGCCGCCCGTGCAGCGGCACTCGTGCAGCAGCTGCATCCGGGCCGCCTCGCCCTTGTAGGCGGCGTCGACGTAGCGGTCGTGCTGGGCCTTGTCCTTGAGCACCAGCAGGGTGAGCTTGCCGCCCCCGAAGAGGTCCTTCTGGGCGAACATCTTGTGGAACATGGTGTAGGTATGCTCGGCGTTCTGGAGGAGCATGCCCATCGCCGGCTCGGCCATGTGGGGCGACTCGGCGATGAAATGGTCGCTTTCGCGCTTCTTCGTCTTGACGCCCGCGGCCTTCTCGGCCTGGCTGTCCCGCGTGGCCGGCTGGCCGCCCGGGGCCTTGGGGATCCCGTCCTTCATCTCCTTGCGGAGCTCCCGCTCGGCCTTCGACATCCAGACGCCCTTCGCGTCCTTCTCGTAGCCGAGCTCCTTGCGGGCGGTCGCGTTGGCGGGGTCGTACTCGAGGGCCTTCATGAAGGAGGACGACGCCTCGGCGGCCATGGAGTTCTTCTTGCAGAAGAGCGCCAGGTCGCCCCACTGGCGCGAAAGATCGCGGCCCGCGGAATCGAGCCGGTCGATGTACTGCTTGCGGATGCGCTCCGC
>JACQFK010000542.1 GCA_016200125.1 Planctomycetota bacterium | reverse complement strand
GTGGCCCGGGCAGTCGATGTGGGCGTAGTGGCGCTTCTCCGACTCGTACTCGACGTGCGAGATCGCGATCGTGATGATCTTGGAGGGGTCGCGCCGGCCGTCTTTCTCGGACGCCTTGGCGATTTCGTCGTACGTCTTCACGACGCCGCCGCCCACCGCGGCCGCCACGGCGGTGAGCGCCGCGGTCAGGGTCGTCTTGCCGTGGTCAATGTGACCGATCGTGCCGACGCTCACGTGCGGCTTGGTGCGCTTGAACTTTTCCTTGGCCATGGTGGGGTCTCCCTCCTAGTTCTCTATCCGACTGCGTTTCCGAAACGCCTTCCTTCCACATGGAGCTGGGGACGGGATTTGAACCCGCGACCTCGTCCTTACCAAGGACGTGCTCCACCACTGAGCTACCCCAGCGTGCACCGGGCCTTCCGAGACCCGGATGCAGGGTCCGGCCGCCCCAATCGACGGCGACAGCGCGACAATAGTTCCCACTTGTTTCGCTGTTGATGGGCAGATTCGCTGGAGGAAATCCGGTCCCTTAATTCGAGCGAAATTATAGCAATCCGCATGCCAATGTCAACTATCCGGGCTCGAATAACACAAAATTATTCTCTCCGGCCGGCGAGGCGACGATCACGCCCCAACCGATTGGAGCGCTCTCCGCCATCGCCCTTCGGGCGTCCGCTTCGGCGGGACATCCGCCTTCGATCGTCCTCCGCTTCGCTCCGGCCGGAGAAGGAGGATGGAGCGGGGGACGGGATTCGAACCCGCGACAACCAGCTTGGAAGGCTGGTGTTCTGCCACTGAACTACCCCCGCGCATCACCGCGCCGTCCTGATGAGTGATGGAGCCGCAGGCCCGCCGCTTTCAGAATCCGCGAGGCGCCGCTCCGATCCGTCGATCATGATTCCGAGGAGTCCGATCGCCGCAACTCGACTCCTCGCAACTTTTCCACCCGACCTCGACCCTGTGCTTGCACTGAGCGGCGCCGGCCGAGTCGAAGTGGTGGGCAGGGAGGGATTCGAACCCCCGAAGGCGTGAGCCAACAGATTTACAGTCTGCCCCCTTTGGCCGCTTGGGTACCTGCCCGGTTCGGAGGCCTAAGGCCTCAGGCGTCAGGCCGCTTCGGCCTGATGCCTGGAGCCTTCGTTGGAGCTGGCGGTCGGACTTGCACCGACAACCGCCTGTTTACAAAACAGGTGCTCTACTGTTGAGCTACGCCAGCCTGTATCGAGCCTGTCGAGGCGCTTGTCCCGAGCCGCGGCCGATTCTAGGGACGTTCGCCGGAACGGTCAAGCCTTAAACACCGGCTCGACCCTTCGGCGATTTTTGGGAGAATACGCTGACAATCCGGCGTCCAAGGGTGTAGGATGAAAAAGAGATGAGCGACTCCAACAGCTACGGCTTCGGGGGCAAACTGATCGCGGCGGTCGTCCTCGCCCTCCTCTGCGGCTACCTCTGGGCCTGCTTCGAGGAGGGCAAGAACCCGCTCGCGATCCTCAGGATCTTCTCCGGCCCCGAGGAGCCCGAGGCCAAGAAGGCCCCGCCCCCGGCGAAGGAGATCGCGAAGGCCCCGCCGGCGCCCGCGCCCAAGGTCGAGGCGCCCAAGGTCGCCCCGGCCCCCAAGGTCGAAGCGCCCAAGATCGCCCCCGCCCCCGCCGGTCCGAAGATGTACAGCGCGATCGACATGAGCATCCTCTTCAACGAGACCGACGACCTCCTCCGCCGCGGCAAGCTCTTCGAGGCGCGCGACCGCGTCCAGAACACCAGCCGCCTCATGATCCCCCAGGACTCGCTCGCGAAATTCACCGACTACGAGACCCGAGTGAGCCGCTACCACTCGCTCCTGCTCGAGACGACCAAGGGCGGGACGATCGAGATGCCCAAGATGACCCAGATCCTCATCCGGGGCGGCGGCAAGCTCGTCGTCAAGGTCCTCAGCGAAGACCGCGACTCGATCACCTACGAAACCCTCACCGGCATCCGCTCCAAGATCGAGAAGGCGCGCACCGACGAAATCAAGACGCTGGAGCCCGTCTACGGCCGCGTCGAGGTGAGCCTCGAGCTCAAGAAGCAGGCCGACTACAAGGGCATGATCGTCGAGCAGGAGCCCGGCAAGCCGCTCTCGCTACGGGAAAAGCCCGGCCGCAAGGCCGGCAGCCTCCAGATCTTCGACCTCGCCGACTTCTGCGCCCGCAACGGCGCCAACGACAAGCTCGTCCCCCTCTTCGACGAGGCGCTCGCCCGCGACCCCGACCTCCTCAACACCGTGCACGAAGCCAAGGCCGAGCGCATGGTCGACGTGCTCGTCTACTTCCTCTCGATCAAGGCGACCTACGACGCCCGCAAAACCCTCGAGATCCTGAAGGACCGCTACGTCGAGTCGAAGGCCTACAAGGACCGCGTCTCGGGCGACGCCGAGTTCGTGACCAACATGGACATGGCGCTCAACCGGCGCTCCTCGGCGCCGATCGCGAAGCTCGACACGAAGCCGTCGCCCTCGCCGGCTCCCGCGCCGGCGCCCAAGGCCATCGAGATTCCGGGCCTTCCGCCCGCGGAGAAGCCCTCCACTCCGCCGCCCAGCGCCCCCCCCGCTCCGAAGCCGGCCGAGCCCGCCGAGGCCCCGATCCGCGTCACCGATCCCGAGCGGCCCATCGATGTCACCTCCGTCACGATGCCCGAAGGGACCTCGGCCAAGATCGCCGAGCTGGTCGCGCGGGGCGACAAGTTCTTCCGCGAGGCGATGGACCACCTCAACAACTGCGATCCCCGGATCAAGCCGGAGAGCGCGGCCGACGAGAACAAGAAGGCGCTCAAGGCCTTCCTGGCGGCGAACGAGTGCTACGTCCCGGCCCAGGACCTCTACAAGGACGTCCGGGTCCCCGAGGCGCTGCTCGACCGCGTGCGCGACTGCACCCAGCGGGCCTACTTCTGCCGCAAGTTCGCCGTGGCGGCGCGCAAGTAGTTCAAAACAGACCCCGAATTGACATTCCCCGGGGGGAGCCCTATACTCCCCTTTGAGGCAACACATGGGCTCCGAGCCGCCGATCCCCAATCCGAAGACCGCCGCTCAGGAGCCGGCGAGCGCCCCCCTCCACGACGAGATCCTCCGCATCATCCGCTCGCACGGCAACGGCGACGCCGACCGCATCGCCCAGGAGCTGGGCCCCCTCCTCCAGCGGGCCGACACCCGCAGCCGCGAGATCGCCCGCTCCGAGGAGCGTTACCGCGCCATCGTCGAGAACGCGGCCGACCCGATCTTCATGACCGACCCCGAGGGCCGCCTCACCTGGGTCAACCGCGCCACCTCCGTCGCCCTGGGCTACCTCCGGCAGGAGCTGCAGGGCATGAATCTGAACCGGATCGTCAAGAAGGGCCACATGCACAAGATGTTCACGGCCCTCCGCGACGCGCTGGACGGCCGCGAGGTGAAGCCCTTCCAGCTCGAGATCATGACGAAGTCGGGCGAGGAGCGCACCGTCGAGTTCGCCTGCATGGGCGTCCGCGAGAACGGCCGGGGCACCGCGATGGAGGCCACGCTGCGCGACATCACCGACCGCGTGGTCATCGACAAGCTCAAGAAGAACTACATGAAGACCCTGGAGGAGGCGGTCGTCGAGCGCACCACCGAGATCAAGGAGACCCAGCGGGCCGCGATCCTCGCGATCGCGAACCTCGCCGAGTCGATCGACGACGACACCGGCGGCCACCTCCAGCGCATCCGCCACTACTGCAAGGTCCTGGCCGACGAGCTCCGCGCCGACTCGAAGTACAAGGACTCGATCACCGAGGAGTACAGCGAGATGATCTTCGATCTCTCGCCGCTCCACGACCTGGGCAAGGTGGGCATCCGGGACTACATCCTCCAGAAGCCCGACAAGCTCACGACCGAGGAATTCGAGAAGATGAAGGACCACGCGGAGATCGGCGCCCGCGCCCTCCGCATGGCCGGCGAGATGATCCACCGCGAGTCGATCTTCTCGATCGGCGAGATGATCGCCCGCTTCCACCACGAGAAATGGGACGGGAGCGGCTATCCCGCGGTCGAGATCAACGGCGAGAACCGCCCCCTCCGCGGCGAGGAGATCCCCCTCTGCGCCCGCATCGTCGCGCTCGCGGACGTCTACGACGCGCTGACCTCGAAGCGCCCCTACAAGATGCCCTTCCCCCACGACAAGGCGCGCGACATGATCCTGGTGCAGGCCGGGAAGCACTTCGATCCCACATCCCCGACGGCCGCCCCTTCGAACTGCCCGAGCGCGACCGCTAGCCCCTTGTTTCGCCGCCCGGCTCCCCGTATACTCCTCTCCGCGTGGGACGTTGATCTTTGACGACCAGGAGACGCATGGCCAGCCGCCGCAAGGGACACGGTCGGACGTTCGAGGGCGACTACCTCGCCGGCGGCTTCCACTTCGCCATCGTGGTCTCCCGCTTCAACGAATACATCACCTCCAAGCTGCTCGAGGGCTGCGAGAACACCCTCAACCGCCACGGCGCGAGCCCCGAGCAGATCGACGTCGTCTGGGTCCCCGGCTCCTTCGAGATCCCGACCGCCGCCCGGAAGATCGCGCTGAAGAAGTCGGCCGACGCGATCATCTGCCTGGGCTGCGTGATCCGCGGCGATACGAAGCACTACGACCACGTCTGCCGCGAGACCGCCAGGGGGATCGCGGAAGTGGGCCGGCGCACGGGGGTCCCCTGCATCTTCGGGGTCCTGACGACGGACACGATCGAGCAGGCCATCGAGCGGGCGGGCACCAAGATGGGCAACGCGGGCCGCAGCGCGGCGATGGCCGCGCTGGAGATGGCCAGCCTGATGAAGAAGTTGTGAGGGCATTCAGGCCCTCAGGGCGAAGCCCTGGGGCCTGAACAAGACCTTATGAGAAAGCGGACCCAGGCCCGCGAGCTGGCCCTCCAGCTCATGTACCAGCTCGACCTCCGCGGCGACGAGATCCTCGAGGAGGTCAACGCCGCCCTCGCCCCCGGCGCCGGCGATCCCGAGATGCTCGACTTCGCCCGCGAGCTCGTCCACGGCTGCCGCGACAAGCGGCCCGAGATCGACCGCCGCATCGAGGAGGTCGCCAAGAACTGGCAGCTCAAGCGGATGGCGGCGATCGACCGCAACATCCTCCGCCTCGCGACCTACGAGCTGCTCTACCGCGAGGACATCCCGCCGCTCGTCACCATCAACGAGGCGATCGACATCGCCAAGAAGTTCTCGACCAAGAACTCCGGCCCCTTCGTCAACGGCATCCTCGACAACATCCGCCTCCGCGCCGCCCCTCCCGGCAAGCAGAAGAAGTAGCCGCAGCCCTCACCCGACTTTTCCTTTGTGTTCTTCGTGTCTTTGTGGCGATAATCCGCTCGCGATGGGCCTGTTCGGCGGCATCTTCGACAAGTTCAAGAAGGGGCTCGCGAAGACCCAGGAGGTCTTGGCCCCCCTCAAGAAGATCTTCTCCGTCTTCCGCAAGCTCGACGAGGCGACGCTCGCCGAGATCGAGGAAACGCTCATCACCGCCGACTTCGGAGTCGACGCCACCGCCAAGATCATGGACGCGCTCCGCGTCGCCTACAAGAAGGGGGAGATCGAGACCACCGACAAGGTCCTCGACTTCCTGAAGAAGGACCTGAAGAAGCGGCTCACCGAAAAGGGCAACGACATCCATTGGGCCCCCCAGCCGCCCACCGTCATCCTCGTCTGCGGCGTGAACGGAGTGGGCAAGACCACCTCGATCGCCAAGATCGCCCGGGCCTTCACGAGCGAGGGCAGGAAGGTCATCCTCTGCGCCAGCGACACCTTCCGCGCCGCCGCCGTCGACCAACTCTCCATCTGGGCCGGGCGCCTGGGGGTCGACATCGTGAAGCACAAGATGGGCGCCGACCCGGCCGCCGTCGTCTTCGACGCCACCGACGCCGCCGTCGCCCGCAAGGCCGACGTCCTCCTCATCGACACGGCCGGCCGCCTGCAGACCAAGGAAAACCTGATGAAGGAGCTCACCAAGATCCGCAACGTCGCGTCAAAGAAGATCCCGGGCGCGCCCCACGAGGTGCTGCTCGTGCTCGACGCCACCACCGGCCAGAACGCCATCTCCCAGGCGGAGCACTTCAAGGCGGCCACCAGCGTCAGCGGCCTCTTCCTCGCCAAGCTCGACGGCACCGCCAAGGGCGGCATCGTCGTCGCGATCAAGGACAAGCTCGACATCCCGGTCAAGTTCGTCGGGACCGGCGAGACGCCCGACGACGTGGCCCGCTTCAACGCCGACGAGTTCGTCGAGGCCCTCTTCACCGACTGATGGCGCCGCTGAAGAAATACTTCGACGCCCTCCTCGCCCACTACGGTCCCGCGAAGTGGTGGCCGGCCGACTCGCCCTTCGAGGTCATGGTCGGCGCCATCCTCGCCCAGAACACCTCGTGGAAGAACGTCGAGAAGGCGATCCGCACCCTGAAGACCTACGACCTGCTCGACGCGCGCAAGCTCCACTAGCTGGACCAGGACACCCTTGCGATGGCGATCAAACCCGCGGGCACCTACAATCTGAAGGCCGCCCGCCTCAAGGGCTTCATCGCCTGGTTCCTGCAGCGCTTCGACGGAGACCTGGAGCGCATGAAGCAGGTCCCGCCCCACAAGCTCCGCGAGGAGCTGCTCGAGGTGAAGGGG
>JACQFK010000541.1 GCA_016200125.1 Planctomycetota bacterium | reverse complement strand
TCTTCGCGATCAACCACTGGTCGCAGGGAAACAACGCGGAGATCGGGATCGGGAACAGCAAGACGGGCAACCCGGACTACACGTTCACGGGCAACGGCGGCTCCTACTCCTTCAAGCGCCTCCGCGTGCTCGTCCGGCCCAAATAGGAGAGGGGCCCGGAGGAAGGTGGCCCCTCCGCCCGGGCCCCCCAAGGTTGCCCGCCGGTCGACTCAGGCGGCCTTTGCGGTCTCGCCCTTGTCGTCCAGCGACAGGCCGGACTTCTCCGCCACCATCAGGCTGAGCAGCGTCCCGACCAGGTTCTGGCCCGACTTTCCGTCGGCGCCGCCCGAGATCAGGAGCCGCTCCGGCACCAGGGGCTGCTTGCTCTCGCTGAGCTTCTGCGCCACCTGGGCCAGGGCGTAGAGCCTCGGATCGCCGAACGACGCGATCTTCCGCTCCTGCACCCGCGCCTCCGCCTCGCCTTCGAGCGTGAGACGCCGGCCTTCGCCCTCCCCGACGAGGACCTTCGAGCGGCCGTCGGACTCCGCGAGGAGCACCCGGCGCTTGCCCTCGGCCTCCGCCGTGACGACGGATTCCTCCGCCTGCTTCCGCGCCAGCGCGAGCTTCGCATCGCCCTGGTTCCCCGCGATCTCCACCTGCACCTTGGAGTTCGTCAGCTCCGTCTGCTTCTCCGCCAGCGCCAGGGCGGTCTTGAGCGAGAGCAGCTTCTCCGCGGCCACCCGCTGCTGCTCGTAGGTCTCGACCTGCTCCCGCGCCAGCTGGCGCATCCGCAGCTGCTCCAGCAGGGTCTCGATCGCCCCTCCGGCCCCAGCCGTGTCGGGCTTCCCGATCAGCACGTCCACCAGCTCGATGTCGAACTCGGCGAAGCGGAAGCGAAGCTCGCGCCTCGCCTCCTGCTGGATCTGGTCCCGATCGTGCAGAAGCTGGAGCATCGTCTTCTTGTGGGCGATGTCCCTGAAGTAAGCGCTCAACATCGGATCGAGCGTCTGCGTGATCAGCTTCTTCACATCTCCGAACCTCTGCACCACGCTGGGTGCTTTCTGATAGTCGATGTGCACCACCACCGACAGCGGGAGCACCGGCTCGTAGGCGTCCGCCGTCACCAGGTCGATCGACTTCAGCGTCTCGTCGTAGCGGTGGCTCTCCGTGCGCCCCGTGATCCAGTGCAGGACGAAGTTCGTCGTGGGCACCAGATACACGCAGCCGGCGTACGTGTTGAAGGGGTACTTGCCGGGGCCCAGCGTTTCAGCGAGGACCCCGCGTTCGCCCTCGACCACCTGCTCGCCGTGACGGAAGCCCTTGCCCGTCAGGTCCTCTCCTTTCTGTCCGAAGTAGCTCACCACCACGCCCACCGAGCCGATGGGAACCACCGTCTTGGGCACGATCTCCACCGACGCGAACCAGCGGTTCAGGAAGTAGGTGCCGTCCGTCAGGGGGACATACTGCCGGCCCCGACGCCCGCCCGCCGCCAGGAAGGCCTCGATGTCCTGGTAGTTGCTGTGGTACGACGGCTCCGCCGGATTCGTCCCCACGGGCGGGGCGATGATCTCGCCCGGCCCCAGGGCCGGCCCGTCGTGGACGGTCACGATCGCGATCGAGTCGTCCGACTCCGCGCCTCCTTCACGCGCCTGCGCCCGGCTCCGGTCGATCACGACCGGGTTGAAGCCGCGCAGATCCAGGAGCTCCCGGTGCCACTTCTTGAAGGTCTCCGTCTCCTGCCGGTCGCCCAGCTCCAGGCTGTGCACCGCCTCCTCGGTGATCACCACGAAGAGCGCCACGTTGATCGCGTAGACGCCCTCGCGGAGGATCGCCCGCTGGCGGCCGCGCTGCCCCACTCCGGCCTTCCCCGGCGTCAGGAACGCCCTCGCGTTCTGGAAGTGGTTGCAGTCGACCACCCGGCCCAGCGTCTGCTCGGGGGGCAGCGCCCTGCCGTCCCGGGCGAAGACGTAGCCGATCTTGCCCTGCGGCACCGACGTCAGCCGGACCCGGTGCACCCGGTACTGCCAGGGCCAGTATCCGAAATGCAGGCCGCCCCTCAGGAGCTCCGCCTGGAACCCCGCCTCGTCGTCGAGGGCGATCAGCCGCCCCTCGGGGAGCGAACCCGCGCCGGACCACAGCTTCTCCACGATCCCCACCTTCGTATTGGGGATGAAGCGCATCCCCAGCAGGACCGGGACCAGGAGGATCGCGACGACCAGGGCCGACGCGATGAACACCCACCACAGTTGACTCATACCGTCCTCCTTTCGCGAGGAAGGAGGAGTGCAAACGACGTGCCATCCGGGAACGCGAAAATCGGAGGAAATTCGACCCCTCGATGTGGTCATTTTCACCACCTATGTAACTTTTCGTCAGGTACAATAGGACGATGATCCAGTCCATCCTGATCCTCGACGACGGCGGCCCGGGCCTCGAGGCGCTCCGCGAGGCCTTCCAGGTCGAGGTGCGCCCCGAGGACGAGGTGCACCGGGTCGCCTCGATGAAGGAGCTGCTCGGCCGCCTCCGCGACCGCTCGCGGTTCTCGATCGTGGTGCTGCCCGAGGCGGCGGGCGCCGGCCTGCTCCGGAAGCTCCGCCAGGCGGACCCCGAGGTGCCCCTGATCCTCGCCGCCGAACGCGGCAGCGTGGACCGGGCGGCCCGCGCGATCGCGGCCGGCGCGAGCGATTTCCTGGTCACCGGCGAGAAGCTCCGCGAGCGGATCGGGACGCTGCTCGGGAAGATGCGCGGCCTCGTCGGGGCGATCGACCGCAACCGGCGCCTCGACGAGCAGAACGCCCGCCTGCGCGAGGCGATCCAGGCGCGCTTCCAGATCGTGGGGGATTCGCCCCAGATCCAGAAGATGATCGACCAGCTCCAGAAGGTCGCCCGCGTCCCGCGGCCGATCCTGATCACCGGGGAGCGGGGCACCGGCAAGGAGCTCGTGGCGCGCGCGATCCACTTCACCGGCGGGCCGCCGACGCGCCCCATCGTCTCGGTCAACTGCGCCGCCTTCAACGACGCGCTCCTGGAAAGCGAGCTCTTCGGCCACGAGAAGGGCGCCTTCACCGGCGCCGACGAGCCGCGCCAGGGAAAGTTCGAGCAGGCCGACGGGGGGACCCTCTTCCTCGACGAGATCGGCAACATGTCGCCGGTCTTCCAGAAGAAGATCCTCCGGGTGGTCGAGTACGGCACCTTCACCCGCGTGGGCGGCACCCGGGAGCTCCGGAGCAGCGCGCGGATCCTGGCGGCGACCAACGTCGACCTCCGGGAGCGCCTCCGCTCCGGCGCCTTCCTGTCCGACCTCTACGACCGCCTGGCCTTCGAGATCGTGGCCGTGCCCCCGCTCCGCGAGCGGACGGGCGACGTCGAGGTCCTCGCGCGGCACTTCCTGAACCAGTTCGCGCTCGAGATCCCCGCCTTCCGCGACCGGCGGCTCTCGCGCGAGGCGCTGAACCGGCTGAAGCGCCACCGCTTCCCCGGCAACGTTCGGGAGCTCAAGAACATCATCGAACGGGCCGCCTACCGGGACACGGGCAGCGAGATCACGCTGGACGACCTCGGACTGATCCTCGACGACGAGCCCGTCGCCGGCCGCGGCGGGCTCCACGAGAAGGTCGAGGCCTACCGGCGCCGCCTCATCTCGGAGGCGATCAAGGAGTCGGGCGGCAACCAGGCGCGCGCCGCCCGGTCGCTGGGCCTCTCCTACCACCAGTTCCGCTACTACTACAAGAAGCGGCGCCGCTAGGCCGGAGCGGAAAACCCAATCGGAGAATGGCGGGAGCGGGCCGCGCGTTTCCCGTAAAAGATTCGGGAGGGAGAACCGCCATGGCCGACGATCCCCAGCCGCCCCGCCCCGTCCGCGCCTGGCCCGCCCTGGCGCTCACCGCCGTCTACTGGGCCTTCCAGCTGATCATCGCCCGGAGCGACATGGCGATGTTCCCGCTCTTCCTCTCGAAGGCGCTCGGCAACCTCGCGTTCCTCCTGGTCTTCCTCGTCCTCTGGCTTTCCAACGGCACGCTGACGGGAAGGGTCCGCCTGCTCGGGCTGGGAGTGTTCCTCGGGGGCATCGCGCTGGGCATCGCCGCCGCCCACCGCTCCTTCGATCCCATGGGATTCCTCATGACCGCGGTCCCGATGGTGCTGACTTTCTGGGCCGGCTGGCTGCTCCTCCGCCGCGCGCGCGGCGGATCCCTCCCGGCCGCGACCCTGGCCGCCGCGATCCTCCTGCCCGTCGTCCACGCCGACCTGATCCGCTGGGAGGGACTTGACGGCCGCCTGAGGCCGACCCACTCGTGGCGCTGG
>JACQFK010000540.1 GCA_016200125.1 Planctomycetota bacterium | reverse complement strand
CGCGCAGTGCGGCAAGTTCCTCGTCGACAACCAGGGCCCCCAGGGCTTCTGGAGCTACGGCTCGCCCTCGATCTACGTCGAGGACATCACGTACGACATGCCCAAGCGGAAGGACGTCGCTTCGGGCGGCGGCAGCTCGACGCCCGGCGTGAAGCAGTTCGAGCTTCCCACGCCCGGCATGCGGACGAAGCCCAAGGTCACCAACAAGATCAAGGTGAAGAAGGACCGTGACGGCGAAGGCCACGACAACTCCAACACGCAGTACGCCGCGCTCGGCTGCCGCGCCTGCGTGGACGCCGGCATCGTCCTCGAGGACAAGGTCATCGACCTCGCGATGAAGTGGCTCCGCGACTGCCAGAAGAAGGACAAGGAGCCCGCCGAGGACCTCATCGAAGGCGGCGTGAACGGCCCGGACAACGGCCCCGGCGCGAAGCCCGGCGTGCAGAGCGGCGGCGGCGGTGGCGGCGGCACCGTGGTGGGCCCCAGCCGCGTGATGAAGAAGGCGTCCCCCCAGGGCTGGTGCTACAGCGACCACAACGACCACAAGGCCTACGGCTCGATGACGGCCGGCGCGGTCGGCAGCCTGGCGATCTGGGACTACATCAAGGACAACGACGAAGGCAAGAAGCGCTCCTGGAAGAGCGACACGGACATCCACGAAGGCCTGGTGTGGCTGGGCAAGAACTTCTCCGTCACCTACAACCCCGGACCCTACGAGCACGCGAAGATGGAGGAGAACTCCAAGCACCAGTACCTCTACTACATGTATGCCCTCGAGCGCGCGGGCATGCTCTACGGCACTGAGATGATGGGCACCCACAAGTGGTATCCCGAAGGCGCGAAGGTCCTCATCGAGACCCAGGGCGCCAACGGCTCGTGGGGCGACGGCACGGTGGACACCTGCTTCGCCATCCTCTTCCTGAAGCGCGCGACCCGGTCGCTCGGCGTCGCGACCTACAGCGCGGGCCAGATGCGGCAGGGCCAGAAGTAAGGGCCCGTCGTGGCGGACAACGAGACACGGCTTCTCAAGGCGGCGCAGGGCGGGGACCCGAAGTCGTTTGAACGGGTCCTCCGCCCGCACCTGCCCATGCTGTTTGCGTACAGCCGGGCGATCTGCGGCGACTTCCACGCGGCGGAGGACGTCGTGCAGGAGACCGCGCAGATCGCGTACCGCAAACTCAACTTCCTGATCCCCGAGGCCGACTTCGCCGGCTGGCTCAAGGCGATCGCGCGGCGCCAGGCCCTTGCGGCCCGCCGCCGGCTCACCAAGACCAGCCTCGTCGCCGACGACGTGATCGAGAAGGTCTACCAGGACCCGTCGCCCGCCCCTGCGGGCCGGCGCGGCGAGGCCCTGACGGAATGCGTCGACAGCCTGGAAGGCCGCGCCGCGGAAGCGGTGAAGGGCCATTACTTCGAAGGAGTGAAGTTGTCCGACTTGGCCGACCGCATGGGGATGACCTCCGTGGCGATGCGCCAGCTGCTCCACCGGGTGCGCGTGCTCCTGCTCGAGTGCGTGCGCCGGCGGCTCAGCGTGGAGAATCCGACGTGAGGAAATTCTCCTGCGACGAGGCACGGGCCCATCTCTCCGACGCCCTGTCGGGCGAGATCGGCCGCCCCGAGGCGAACGTCCTCGAGGCCCACCTCCTGGAATGCGATCCCTGCAAGTCCCTTACCGAGCTCTTCCTCTGGCAGGACCGCGTGATCGCGGAACTCGCCGGACAGGCGAGGCTCGACGCGCTGATGGCCCGGGTCCGCACGGGGCTGGAGAACCTGGACCAGGTGACGGTCGCGGACGAGGAGCGGCTGCAGCGGGCCTGGCTGATCTCCCGGCGCTGGGTCGCCGCCGCGGCGGTCTTCGTCCTGGCGCTGATCGGCGTCCTGTTCTGGAAGCCGGCGGCGCCCCCGAACTCGACCGCGCAGCTGACGCCGGCCCCCCGCAACGAAACGCAGACGGCTCCGGCGCCGGAGCCGGTCGACACCGCCGTGAAGGCCCCCGACGAGCACCCCGTGGTGACGCCGATCGAGAATCCCGTGCCGCCCGCGCCGGTCGTGGCGGAGGCGCCCAAGAATCCCACGCCCCCGGTCAGCGGTCCCGCGAAGCCGGAGGTCGTGGTGCGGAAGGACGTGGACCCGACTCCGGTCAGAGCGCCCGATCCCTCGCCGGAGAAGAAGACCCCCGGAAAGGAAGTCGTCCAGAAGCCGCGGACCCTCGACGACGCGGTGCGCGGCGGGATGGTCTTCCTGAAGGAGAAGGCGGCGAAGTTCGGCCGCGATTCGAAGTCCGACGAACTGCTGCTCTGGACCTACCTGCAGGGCGGCATGGCCGAGGCGGATCCGGAATTCCAGGCGCTGCTCAAGCCCGCGCTGGAGAAGCAGCTCGAGCGGACCTACAACGTCGCGCTCACCGCGATGGTGCTGGAAGAGCTCGACCGCGTGAAGTACCAGAAGCGGATCGCGCAGTGCGCCCAGTTCCTCCTGGACAACCAGTGCGGCAACGGACAGTGGGACTACGGCAAGCCGTCGATCTTCGTGGAGGAGGTCAACGTGCCTCCGCTGCCGCCCAAGTCCAAGGGCCCCCGCAAGGTCATCGTGACCCGCAAGCGCGAGGGGCCGGCGACGGGCGACAACTCGAACAGCATGTACGCGATGCTCGGCCTGCGGGCCTGCCATGACGCGGGCATCGTGCTGCCCCGCGCGTCGATCGACCAGGCGGCGAAGGGGTGGCGCGACTCGCAAAGCCGCAGCGTCGCCGGCAAGGTCCCGGCCCTTTCCGCCTCGGAGGGCTGGTGCTACAGCCGCCACGACCACAAGCCCTACGGCTCGATGACCGCCGGCGGCGTGGGCAGCCTCGTGATCTGCGACTACATCCTGAACGCCGACTGGCGGAAGGATCCCCACGTGCTGGCGGGGATGGAGTGGCTCGCGAAGAACTTCTCCGTCACCTACAACCCCGGCCCCTACGAGCACGCCTCGATGGAGGAGAACTCGCTCCACCAGCACCACTACTACCTGTACGCCTTGGAGCGGGCGGCGATCCTGTACGGCACCGAGCAGATCGGCGGCAACTACTGGTTCGCGAAGGGCGTCTCGGCGCTGGTCGATTCCCAGCGGCCCGACGGCTCCTGGAAGTCCGGCTCGGGCGACGTGGTCATGGACACCTGCTTTGCCGTCCTCTTCCTGCGCAAGGCGACGCGCGCGCTGGTGGAAACGCCCACCCAGGGCGCGGGCACGGTCCCGAAGAAGTAGGCGAAGCCTCCCCCCCCTCAACGGCCCCGCCATTTCCGCCGCCCAAGCCCATTTTTGATGAGCCTGGTGTATCATAGTCAGGGCGAGAGGTTTTCCGGGTTGGGGTTTGAGGGCGATCTCGCTCCGCCTCCGCAGCGTGATATGAGTACGCGACGCGCCGTCCGGGCGGAAGGAGCCGTGGCCGCAGCCGGCCTGGCCGAGGCCGCGCTGCAGGAACATCTCCAGCTCGTCGTCCTCCTGGACGCCCTGCAGGACCTCGTCTACTTCAAGGACCGCGACAGCCGCTTCCTCCGCGTCAGCCGCGCCCTGGTCCACCGCTTCGGCCTCTCCGAGCCCGCCCAGGCCCTGGGTAAGACCGACTTCGACTTCTTCCCCCGCGACTTCGCCCAGCGCGCCTTCGAGTGCGAGCAGGAGATCCTCCGGACCGGCGCGCCCGTCATCGACCTCGAGGAGCGCTGCCTCTGGCCGGACAAGAAGGAGACCTGGGTCCTCACCACCAAGATGGCCTGGCGCGACCCGCAGGGCCGCATCATCGGCACCTTCGGCCTCTCGCGCGACATCAGCGACCACAAGAAGGCCGAGGAGGCGCTCCGCACCTCGATGGCCCTCTATCATTCGCTCGTCCAGAACCTGCCCCAGAACATCATCCGCAAGGACCTCGAGGGCCGCTTCACCTTCGCCAACACCCAGTTCTGCCAGACCGTCGGACGGCGCCTCGAGGAGGTCCTCGGCCGCACGGACTTCGACCTCTTCCCGGCCCCGCTCGCCCGGAAGTACCAGGAGGACGACCGGCGCGTCATCAAGTCCGGCAAGACCTTCGAGGCGGTGGAGGAGCACCACCCGCCCGGCAAGGACCTCCTCTACGTGCGCGTGGTCAAGACGCCGATCCACGACGCGCGGGGCTACGTGACCGGCGTCCAGTGCATGTTCTGGGACGTCACCGACCTCCACCGCGCGCAGAAGGCGCTCGAGTCCAGCGAGGAGCGCTACGCCCTCGCCGTCGAGGGGGCCAACGACGGCCTCTGGGACTGGGACCTCCGCACGGGCGAGATCTACTACGCGCCGCGCTGGAAGGCCATGCTCGGCCACGAGGACGCCGAGATCGGCAAGTCTCCCGAGGAGTGGATGAAGCGGGTCCACCCGGACGACCTCGAGCGGCTCAAGGCCGACCTCGCCTCCCACGTGCTGGGCAAGACCGCCCACTTCGAGAACGAGCACCGCATGCTCCACCGGGACGGCGGCTACCGCTGGATGCTCAGCCGCGGCATCGGCGTCCGCGCCCGCACCGGCAAGGCCGTGCGCCTCGCCGGCTCGCAGACCGACATCACCGACCGCAAGCGCTTCGAGGACCAGCTCGCCCAGCAGGCCTTCTTCGACCTCCTCACGGGCCTCCCCAACCGCGCCCTCTTCATGGACCGCCTCACCCTCGCGGTGACCCGCGCCCGGCGCCGGAGGAGCGCGATGTTCTCGATCCTCTTCCTCGACGTCGACCGCTTCAAGGACGTGAACGACAGCCTCGGACACCTGAAGGGCGACCTGCTGCTGACGGCCATCGCCCGCCGGCTCGAGACCTGCGTCCGCCCCGGCGACACCGTCGCCCGCCTGGGCGGCGACGAGTTCACCATCCTCCTCGACGACATGCGCGACCCGGCGGACGCCGTCCAGGTGGCCAACCGCATCCTCGAGCAGATGGGGAAGCCCTTCCTGCTCGAGGGCCACGAGGTGTTCGCGACGGTCTCGATCGGCATCGCCCCGGGCGCCCACTACGAGAAGCCCGACGACCTGCTCCGCGACGCCGACACCGCGATGTACCGCGCCAAGGAGCGGGGCAAGAACTGCTACGAGGTCTTCGACACGGCGATGCACTCGCGCGCGGTGGCGCGGCTCCAGCTCGAGACCGACCTCCGGAGGGCCATCGAGCGGAAGGAATTCCGGGTCTACTACCAGCCGATCGTCTCCCTGCTGACGAACGGACTCGCCGGCTTCGAGGCGCTCGTCCGCTGGCAGCATCCCCAGAAGGGCCTCGTCCCGCCGGGCGAGTTCCTGCCTCTCGCCGAGGAGACCGGGCTGATCCTCCCGATCGATCTCTGGGTCCTGCGCGAGGCCGCCCGCCAGACGAAGGAGTTGCAGGGGCGCCATCCGGGCGCGAAGGACCTCCGCATCAACGTCAACCTTTCGACCAAGCAGTTCTCCCAGCCGGGGCTCGTGGACCGGGTCCGCGAGGCGCTCGACCAGACGGGCCTGGACGGCCGCCATCTCACGCTCGAGATCACCGAGAGCGCGATCATGGAGGAGTCGACGGGCCTGATGGCCCTCCTCGACCAGCTCCGCAAGCTCGACATCCGCCTCTACCTCGACGACTTCGGGACGGGCTACTCGTCCCTGGGCTACCTGCACCGCTTCCCGATCCACAGCCTGAAGATCCACAGCTCCTTCGTAGGCCAGCTGGGGAAGGAGGACGATCCGGGCCAGCTCGTCCGCACGATCACGACGCTCGCGGAGAACATGAGCATGGGCGTGGTCGCCGAGGGCGTGGAAACGCGGGAGCAGCTCGCCATGCTCCGCGACCTGAGGTGCAGCCGCGTCCAGGGCTACCTCTTCTCCCGTCCGCTCACCGCGATCGCCGCGGAGGCGCTGATCGCCGACGTCCCCGCGTGGCTGGAGAGCATCAAGCACTAAGCATCCGGCACCAGGGATCAAGTATTAAGGATTGATGCTGCGGCCGGGCCCTGATACACTCTCCCCCCAATGGCGCTCGACGCGCTCCTCAAGCGGTGCCGGGCGTGGAGCCACCGCCACCTCCTCGGCACCAAGGACCTTTCCCCGGAGGACATTTCCCTCGTCCTGGATACCGCGGAAGATCTGTCGGCGCTGAAGGACGTCGCGCCCCTCAAGGGGAAGCTGCTGTTCAACTTCTTCGTGGAGCCCTCCACGCGCACCAAGACCTCCTTCGCGCTCGCGGCGCGGCGGCTGGGCGCGGAGGTCGTCGACTTCTCGCCCGGGAACTCCAGCCTCACCAAGGGCGAGAGCCTGAAGGACACCGCGCGGACGATCGAGTCGATGGGCGTCGCCTTCACCGTGATCCGCCACGGCGCCTCGGGCGCGCCCGCCTTCCTGTCGCGCCTCGTCGAGAGCTCCGTCATCAACGCGGGCGACGGCGCCAACGAGCATCCGACCCAGGCGCTGCTCGACCTGCTCACGATGCGGCAGCGCCTCGGCCGGATCACGGGGCTCCGCGTCGCCCTCGTGGGGGACATCACCCACAGCCGCGTCGCCCGGTCGAACCTCTGGGCGCTCCAGAAGCTCGGCAACCGCGTCACGCTCGTCGGGCCTTCGACGCTGGTGCCCCGGGACCTCGACGCCCCGGTGTCGCACGACTTCGACCGCGCGCTCCGGGAGAACGACGTGGTCATGATGCTCCGCCTCCAGCTGGAGCGGCAGCAGGCGGGCCTCTTCCCCTCGACCTCCGAGTACGTCCGCTTCTTCGGCCTCACCCGCGACCGGCTCGAGACGCTGAAGAACGGCACGATCATCATGCACCCCGGCCCGATGAACCGCGGGCTGGAGATCAGCGCCGAGGCCGCCGACAGCAGCCGCTCCGTCATCCTCAACCAGGTGACCAACGGCGTCGCGGTCCGCGCCGCCGTCCTCCTCCTGCTCTCCCAGGTGAACGCGTGATCCTGATCAAGAACGGGAAGCCCTTCGACGTCCTGATCGACGGCGCGAAGATCAGGAAGACCGGCAAGATTTCGGAGAATGCGGACCAGGTCGTCGACGCCAGGGGGCTCGTGGTCGTGCCCGGCCTCATCGACATGCACGTCCACTTCCGCGAGCCGGGGCGGGAGGACAAGGAGACGATCGCCTCGGGCGCCGCGGCCGCGGTCGCGGGCGGCTTCACCAGCGTCGCCGTGATGGCGAACTCGGGGCGCGTCTGTGACGACGCGGTCGGCGTGGTCTACGTCAGGGCGAAGTCGGCCGAGGCCGGCGGTGCGAACGTCTACGCGGTGGGCGCCGTCACGAAGGGCCTCAAGGGGGAGGAGCTGGCCGAGCTCGGGAAGATGTCCGAGGCGGGCGCGGTGGCCTTCTCGGACGACGGGATGGCGATCACGAACTCGGAGCTCATGCGCCGCGCGCTCGAATACTCCAGGATGTTCGGGAAGCCGATCCTCGCCCACTGTGAGGACACGACGCTCACCCGCGGTTTCGTGATGAACGAGGGGCCCGTCTCCGCGAAGCTCGGCCTGCGCGGCTATCCGAACGCGGCCGAGGCGGTCATGGCGGCCCGCGACTGCTATCTCGCGGCCCTCACGGGCGGCCACGTCCACATCTGCCACGTGAGCGCGAAGGAGACGGTCGAGGTCGTCCGCCAGGCGAAGAAGCAGGGGATCCGGGTCACGGCCGAGGCGGCGCCGCACCACCTGATGCTCACCGACGCGACCCTCGCGAACTATGAGTCGAAGTACAAGATGAATCCCCCGCTGAGGACGCAGGAGGACGTCGACGCGGTCGTGAAGGGCGTGGCCGACGGGACGATCGACGCGATCGCCAGCGACCACGCGCCCCACACGGCCGAGGAGAAGGAGCAGGAACTCGCCGCCTGCCCCAACGGGGTGATCGGCTTGGAGACGACGCTCGGCGTCGTGCTCTCGCTGAAGAAGATCCCCTTCGACCGCGCGATCGACGCGATGACGGCGGCCCCGGCGCGGATCCTGGGGCTGGCGGGGAAGGGGGCCCTCCAGGCGGGCGCCGACGCGGACGTCACCCTGATCGATCCCAAGGCGTCGTGGACGGTCGATCCCTCGGAGTTCCGCTCGATGGGCCGCTGCACGCCCTATGAGAAGATGAAGCTGACCGGCCGCGCCGCGCACGTCATCGTCGGCGGCCGGCTGTGTTTCTGATCGACGGCTACAACCTCCTCCACTCCTTCGCCCGCGAGAAGACGAGCGCGGAAGCCCGCGCCAAGCTCGTCGCCCTCATCGAGGCCTACTGCGTCCGAGGCAACTACCGGGCGCGGATCGTCTTCGACCCCACCGGCGGCCTGAAGCGCAACGATCAGCGGGGGCCCGTCGAGATCCGCAACGTGCCCCAGGGCCGCACGGCCGACGAAGAGATCCTCGCGGCGCTCCGGTCCACCGACGACCGCACCCTCTACACGGTCGTCTCGAACGACCTGGCGATCGTGAAGGCGGCGGAGAAGCTGAGGTTCACGGTGCTGCCCTGCGAGGAGTTCGCGAAACAGCTCTCGGCCGGCCCCGAGGCGCCGGAGAAGGGGGGCGCGCCCTCACCCGGGGAAGTGGACTACTGGATGAAGGAGTTCGGCCTCGACGAAACCATCCTCACCGAAGGCCTGGGCCTGGACTCGATCGACCTAGTTAGTCTCGTCGTGCAGGTCGAGAACAAGTTCCACATCAAGATCGCGACCGAGGAACTGAAGAACCTCAAGAAAGTCGGCGAACTGCTCGATTTGTTGCAAGCGAAACTG
>JACQFK010000025.1 GCA_016200125.1 Planctomycetota bacterium | reverse complement strand
GACGACGTTGCTGCGGGCGATGTCGACCTCCACCGGGCTCCGGCCGTCCAGGATCTTCGGGTCCTGGACCGTGTCGACGCGGAAGACCTGGATGCCAAGATCGACCGTGAACTCGAGGAGCTTGCGGAACTCGGCGATGTACCCGGCGCCGCCGTCGACGGCGTCGGCCAGGTGGATCTCGTGGCCGGGGTAGTTCCAGAGGTCCGCCGCGATGCCGGAGAACTCGAGGCCGTACTTCTTCATCGTCTCGAGGACGGCCTGGCGCGACTCCTTGGTCGGGCAGTTGTAGTAGTTCGGATGCGCCTTCTCGTGGAAGTTGAAGGCGCCCAGCTCGAGGCCGTCGAACCTGAGCTCCTTGAGCTTCGAGCAGACCTCCTCGAAAGGCACCGGATCGTTCTGGTAGGGCCCGATCGTGTAGGCCCAGGTGCCGATGGAAATCCGCTTGGGCATAGCGCCCTGCTCCTTATTTCCCTGACCGGATCACTTGCCGGCCTTCTTGTGGTCGCCGACGTTCGGATACTTCTTCGCGTCCCAGACGTCCGGCCCGAAGTAGCGCAGCGTGACGAAGGGCTCGGTGCCGGTGTTCTCGACCGTGACGCCCTGGACGGCCGCCTCGTGGGAGATGAAGACCTCGTCCTGGGTCATCTGGCCGAAGCGGATCATGACGGGGGTCTCGATCTCGTGGCGGCCGATCTTCCCCTTGCCCTGCACCGCGATCACGCCCGACGCGCCGGAGTCCTTGATCGTGACCTTGGCGCCGGGCTGGACCGTGAGCTCGCGGGCCGAGAAGAGCTGCTTGCCGTGGATGCGGCCGTAGACGACCCAGCGGTCGACCCAGCCCTCGCTCTCCGAGTTCTCGGTGGCGATGGGCTCCAGGTAGCAGGCGTCCTTGAAGTGCGTGCAGGTGTTGAAGTCCCAGTCGAGCAGATCGACGATGAAGTCGAGGTCCTTCTGCTTCGCCTTGGGCACGTCCTTGACCAGGAGCTGCCAGGGGACGCAGCGGCACTCGACCATGGACTGGAACATCGCGAACACGTCGCTGCCCCACTGGGGTTCGTAGGTGAGGATCGAGCCGGGGGCGTGGAGCACGCGGGGCGGGATGAGCCAGCCGGTGCCTGGCTTGAGGCGGTAGGCCTTGCAGAGGTCGAGCATCCCGTTGTCGCCGACGTTCCAGTTCTCGATGCAGCGACGGACGTCGTCGCGGGTCGTGCCCGGCTCGAGGCCGTAGTACGTGTGGGGGAAGTTGTTGCCGGTGTTGTTGAGCTGCGGCGGGAAGTAGTACGACTCGGGCTTGCCCTGCTGGCCGACGGCCTTGGCCTGCTCGTCGTCCTGGTGCATGTGGCAGGGGATGGGGCCGAGGTTGTCGAAGAACTTCGAGTACACGGGCCAGCGCTTGTATTTCGACCAGACGGACTTGCCGACGATGCGCTCGCCCTCGATCTTGACGGCCTCGCGGAGGGTGAAGCGCTCGCCGCCGAAGTGGACGTAGCTCAGGCCCTCGTCCTCCGCGCGGTTGTCGTTCGCCGCCTCGGTCGTGGAGCCGAGCCAGCGCTCGTCGATGCCGCCGCGATGACCGCCGAGGGCGTAGTAGTCATCCGGGTGGAGCTTCAGGCGCCGGCCCGGGGTGAGGAAGGAGCGGGGGACCCAGCAGGGAGCGAGCCGGAGGACGCCCTCGCCCTCCTCGAGCGCGCGGGCCACGGCGGGCTTCTTCGAGACCTTCAGGGTCGCCGACGTCGCGATGGCCATCGTCCCAGTTCTCCCCTAATCAGGTTGCTAATTCGACTAATCCAGCGCCTTAACGGGTCTCGGCCCTCGAAGGGGCTCCGGCCCATGGACTAGCGGATATAGCACCGCTTCGGGGGACGTGCAAGAAAAAGTGCGAGGGCCAGGCGTTCAATTTCCTTCTGGATTTCCGGAATCGAGCCGATCAGGAGGAGACGCCGCCCAGGAGGCTCTGGACGCAGTCCACCGATCCCAGGACGAAGGCGAGCAGGGGTGGCGCCTGCCGGATCAGCGGGGCATGGACGAGGACCACTTCCCTCCCGTACACGGACAGGCTGACTCCCGGGAACTGGGCAAAGAGCCGGTCGTAGGAACGACGGACCGCCGCCGTGAGAAGCGGCTCCGCTTTCTCCGGAGCCGGCGTCCACGCGGAATACCCTTCATCGAAGGCAAGGTCTCCGGTCCGCAGCAATTTCCACCCGCGCTCGTTCGAAAATTGCCGGCTCATCAGGCGAAGCTGCGCGGGGAATCGCCGCCGGGCGCGGTGGGTAAAGCAGGTCCAGAAGACCTCGTCCACATCGCCCCCCAGCCACAACTTCGCCGTTCCTGCGTCCGAGGCCAGGACGAGCCGCCGCAGGGGGCCGAAGCCCCGGATCTTCCCCTCGCCGATCCGCTCCCGGACGTCCTCTAGAAGCTTCTTCCAGGGCCCGTGGATGAAATCTTGCGAGTCCGTGGCTCGCCCCTACTTCACCACCGCGTCGACGACCTTGCTGACGAGGTCGTGCTCCCAGTCCTTGGGGAATTTGCTGCCGTCGCCCAGGCGGACGAACACCAGGTCGAGGCTCGGGATCAGGTAGCCGTGGTTGTTCTTCGCGCCGGCCGTCTGGACCAGGTCCTTCGGCGCCGCGGGATGGCGCGGCTGCACCCACCACTGCGCGCCGTAGTCGGGCTTGATCTTCTGGCCCGTCCAGGCGAAGTCGTAGTAGCTCGAGGGGACGAGCTCCTTCCCCGCCCAGCCGCCCTTGTGGAGCGCCAGATAGCAGAAGCGCGCGTGCTCCCGGGCGCAGGTGTGCAGGCCGCTGTAACCCTGGTTGAAGGGGCCGATCTTGCCCTTGCCGCCGATCTCGAGCCAGGACTCGGGCTTCTCGCCGATCGGGTCGAGCACCCGCTCCTTCAGGAACGGATAGAGGTCCTTCCCCATCGCGCGGTTGAAGACGAGGACGAGGTGCGCGACGCCGGCGTTCGAGTAGTTGAAGACGGCCCCGGGATCGCCCTTCAGCTTCGCGAAGGGCGAGCCTTCGACGTGGCCCAGCGAGAACTCGAAGGGCGCCTCGGCGGGCACGTTCTCGGTGCCCAGGCCGCTCGCCATGTTGAGCAGGTTGCGCACCGTGATGTCGGCCTTGCGCGGATCCGGCAGCGGCAGCGACTCGGGCAGCCACTGATCGTTGCAGACTTTGGTGTCGAGCGTGATCTTCTTCCCGCCCGGCAGCTTGCCCTCCTCGCTGTCCTTGAGGAGCAGGCCCCAGGCGACGCTGGTGTAGGACTTCGAGCTGGAGTAGATGTTGAAGGCCTTCTTGCGGTCGCAGTCCTTCGTCCACTCGCCGACCACGTGACCGCGGCGGATGACCAGCAGCTGCGTGGCCCCTTCGACCGCGGCGTTGAACTCCCAGGCCTGGGCGAGCTTGTCCCAGTCGACGCCCGCGACCTCGCGGATCTTCGCTTTCTGCGCGGCGTCGGGCGTGCCGCTCTCCGGCAGCAGCGTCCGCCAGCCGCCCTTCTCCTCCGGCGGCGGGAAGTAGTCGCTGAGCTTCGCTTCCTGGCCCGCGGGGGCCAGCGACATCAGGACCAGGACGCTGAGCAGAGTCTTCATCTGGTTCTCCTAGGCGAAGGCCTTCTTGACTGCGGCGCGGGTCTTCTCGAAGGCCGTCTTCGCGACGACCGCCGCGTCCTGCTTCCAATACTCCTTGTTGAAGAGTTCCACCGAGAGCGAGCCCGTGAAGCCGATCGCCTTCAGGTTCTGGAAGAACTTCGCGAGCGGCGCCACGCCGTCGCCGGGATAGACGCGGTGGGCGTCGGTCACCGTCTCGCGCGGCGGGTCGGCCGGGTAGTCGTTGGTGTGGATGACGTGGATCGCGTCGCCGCTCAGCAGGCGGATGCTGTCGTGGCCCGAGCCGCCCTTGTGCAGGTGGTAGATGTCCGCCAGGATGCAGGCCTTGGGGTGGCCGCTCTGGAGCGCCACGAAGGCGGCTTCCGCGAGCGTGCTCATCGACTTCGCGGAGCCCCAGAACTCCATCTCGGGGACGACCCCGATCTTGTCGCCGATCTCGCAGATCGCGCGGTAGCGCTCGGCGGCCCTGAGCAGGTCGAGCCCCGGCTTGTCGTTCGCGCCGGCGGGCGGCGCGGCGATGCGCTTGCCGCCGATCTCGGCGACCATCTCCATCTCGCGCTTCATCTGCTCCACGCCCTTCGCCCGCCTCGCGTCGTCGTCGACGACCCAGGGGGCGAAGCCGATCGCGCTCTCGACCGTGAGGCCGAGGTCCGCGATCTTCTTCCCCAGGTCCTTGAGCGGGGCGGCGGACTTGTGCATCTCGAGCTCGAAGATCCAGGGCTCGAGGGCCTGGAAGCCCGCCTTCGCGGCGATGTCGACGATCTCCATGATCGGGAGCTTCTGGCCGCGGAGCGTGCTCGTGTTGAGGCAGTACTTGAAGGGCTCGTCCTTGGGACGGTCCTGTCCCGCCTTCGCCAAGGCTACGGCGGGCAGGGCGGCGAGCCCGCCGGCCACGAGGGCCCCGGCGGAGGCGAGCGCCTCGCGCCGCGATAGTCTTCCGTTCATGCGCGGTCTCCCCTGAATGGAGGGTCGAGCTTACCTTCTTTACGCCCGCCGTCCAAGGGAAGACGTCCGCGCCGGCCTACTTCCGGAGGTCCCGCTGGTCGCGCTCCAGGATCTTCCGGGTCGCCGCATCCTCGAGCGTCCTGGCGCCCGGGGGCAGGTCGGTCCAGAAGGTGCCCGGGCCCGCGTAGCGCATGTGGATCTTCAGGTCCTCCGGCAGCTTCGTCGCGAAGATGTAGTTCGCGTAGGCCTCGGGGTCGCCGATCGCGGTGACGTTCTTCTGGAAGCGGTCGGCCTCGGCCTTCTGCAGCATCTCGATCACGTCGGCGTCGGCGCGGCCCAGGATGCGCTCGCGCTCGGCGGCGAGTTGGGCGACCCGCTTGCGGATCTCGGCCACGGCGACGTCCTTGTCCGCCGCGGTCGTCGCGACCTTCCGTTCCGCCGTCGCCTTCACGTTCGCGACCATCTTCTCGGTCTCGGCCGCGACCTCGCGCACGCCCTTGTTGACGCTGGCCTTGAGCTCCTCGAGCTCGTTCATGATGACCTGCGTCTTGCGCTGCTCCTCCTTGGTGAGCTGCTCCTCGGCGGCGATCTTGGAGTTCTGGATCGGCTCGCGCAGCTCGTTGGGGACGTGGATGTCGCGGACCAGGCCCAGCAGCACGTCGATGTTGCGGATCTTGGTCTCGTGGACGAGGGTCTCCGGGAAGGTGTTCTGGAACTGCTCGCGCGAGGTGCCCTCGATGAACTCCTTCGCGCCGTACTTCGAGCCCTCGATGCGGCAGATCGACTCGATCTGGGGCCGGATGATCTTGCGGATCACCTCCTCCGTGTTGCCGAAGCGGTTGATGATGTAGGGCACGTCCTTGGGCAGGAGGCCCCACACGACCGAGATGTCGAGCTGGATCGTGAAGCCGTCCTTCGAGGGGAACATCACCTGCTCGAGGGTGATCTCGTTGTAGCCGATCCAGACCTCCTCGATCTTCCACTCGTTGGGATTCCGGAAGTAGATGCCCGGCTGCAGCACGTTCTTCTGGATGCCGCGCTGGTCGGGGCCGGCGAGCTGCCCGTCGGGGGGCGCCGTG
>JACQFK010000537.1 GCA_016200125.1 Planctomycetota bacterium | reverse complement strand
GGAGGGCTCACCGTGACCCTGATGTGGTACCGCGACCCCGGCTTTCTTTTCGCTCTCGGCCTCGAGATCAAGGTCGTGCGGAAGTACGGCCAAATCGCCTGGTGGGCTGCCTGCCGTGAATGCGGAGAGTTCGCGCTCGCGTTGGCCTGCACCGATTGCGGCTGGGACCTTGGGCAGCTGGCCCTCGTAGCCAACCACGTCCGCGCCCTTCGGGAAGTACGGAGAGGGCTCAGGCTCTTCAAGTGCCTGCGTGGGTGCAACTCGAAGCTCTGCGACAATCCTCCGCGTGAGGTCCTTGTCGCCCAGGCCGAAGAGGCGGCAGCACGTGACACGAGGCGCGCGCGCGAGGGGACCCGCCAGCGACGAGCGAGACGGACGGCGGCGAGGTAACGGCTTTCCTAGTCGCTGGTGCCCCGGCCGAGAGGCCGGGGCATGATGGAGACAGGAGGCGAAGACGATGCACGACCCCGAACGTCCGAAGACGCCCGAGCTGGTGGACGGCCCTTGCGGCCACGTCTACCTCGACGGAAAGTATCTGGGCCGATTCGAGCAGCCTTGCCAAGAGGCCGAGGAGTTCCTGTTCAAGCTGACGGGCCGTCGCGTCAAGCTTCCTCGCCCCAAGATCGACCCGAGGGATCGCTGGCCTCTTGGAGACGATGTTCTCAGGGTCGGACTCGTGGGAGACGCTTCTTCATCGAGAGCTAGAAGAACCGGAGCTGAGAAAAAGCCGGGGAGGGGCTCATGCAAGTGGAGCTAGGGGAAAATGCTCGGAACATCCTGCCGGGCTCAACGCTCCGGCTTGTTGACGACGCAGGCCGGGAAATCCTGATTTCTCGGCGGGGTGCGGCTGCGGCCGGACGCTTTCGCGTGCGGTGTCGTCGGGGCACGATCTACGTCTCATTCGAGTATTTCACGCGACGGATGAAGTCGCTGGTGAACCGTTACATCGGAGTCATCAGGAGGGTACGGCCATGATCGAGCCCGAGAAAAAGCAGGACCCGTTGGCAGCTCTTCGGCTTCGGGGTCGGATCGAACGCGAGCGGCGCGTTGACGGCGCCGAAGAGGCTGCGCGCAAGGCGCTCGCGGGAGCCCGGCGTGCCCTCGGAGAGTTGACGCATCGGTGCGGCGACGTCGAAGAAGCCAAGGTGCTGCTCGCAGAGGCTGAATCCGGCCTGGCGCACATGAGCGACGGCGAGCAGCGCGGAAAGCTCGAGGCGCGACTGGCTGGGATCCGAAAGTCCATCGAGGAGAGCGAGCGCGTGTGCAAGTTCGTGAGACGATGACCAGGACTGGTAAGGAGATTGCGATGAGCGACACCAACATGGGCGACACGACGATGGGCGAGGCGAAGCCCGAACACCTGACCGAGAAAGGAATGGGAGCGAACGGATTCTAACATTGTCTCATCCAGTGAGTTTCCGGATCTTCTCGAGGGAGAAGCCGGGTGGCGGAGCGAGGCAGAAAGTTCTAAGACTGTCCAAGGCTCCCAGCCATTCGACTCGCGCAGTTCCTCGCTTCGCTCGGGACTGCGCTGGCTCATGGCAAGCCATTCGACTCGCGCAGTTCCTCGCTTCGCTCGGGACTGCGCTGGCTCATGGCAAGCCATTCGACTGGGGCCTTCCCGCCCCTTCTATTCCGGGGGGGACGATCCGTCAGGCAATGACCTCCCAGCGGGGGAGGAGGGAAGGGAGAGGGTCACCTCGAGGACGTCTCCCCGGGTTTCGGACACCGTCCGCACTGCGATCGTGCCGCTGGCCCGCTGGACGATCTCGCGGACGAGGATCAGCCCGATTCCGTGGGAGGAGGGGTGTCCGTTCGAGCCGGCTTCGAACAGCCGGGCGAGGGTTTCCCCCGGCGGAGGGACTCCGCCCCGGATCTCGATGGTCATGCGGTCTCCCGCGGGCAGGACCCGGGCCTTCACCTCGGGCTTCGACCCCTTGGGATTATGCCTCACCGCGTTGTCGAGCAGGTTGAGCAGGACGCTGTCGATCAAGGGCATCCCGGCCAGCGTCGCGTCGGGGGGGCATTCGACGATGCTCTCGAAGGGACGGTCGAAATGGAGGTCCCGCAGGTGCCCCACCGCCCGGGTCAGCACCTCGTGCAGGGCGGCGGGCTGTCCGGACGGCGGAAATCCCTGCTCCCTCAGGCGCAGGAGCGTCCGGGCGTTTTCGGACATGCGGTTCATCTCGAGGACCTGCCGGTTCAGCCGCCGGAGCAGGTCTTCCTGGGCGGACGTGAGGGGGCCGTCGGCCTGTATCAGCAGCCGGTCCAGCAGGCCCATCAGCGCCATGCTGACGTTCGTGATGTCGTGGGTGAGCAGACGATGGTAGACGGCGATTTCCTCCTTGAGGCCGTCCAGACGGATGTTCAGGCGGGCCACCTCCCGGAGCCGCTCCTCCAGTTCCAGGGCCGACCGCTTCCGCTCCTCCACCGCCGCCGCCACCGCAAGGGCGGTGATGGAGATGACTCCCAGGAACGCCTGGAGAAAGACGAAGGTCTCGATCTTCGTCTCGCGGGGGAAGGAGCCGGACTGGCGGATCGTCCCCCACAGCGCGACGGCCGAGAGGAGGACGATCACGGCGGAGGTGTAGCGGGGTCCGAAGCGGAGGGCCGACCAGAGGACCATGGGGATGCAGAGAAAGCCGATGGCATAGTTCTTCGGGGAGAAGGGCAGCACGCCTCCGAACACCGCGACGCTCAGCACGGTCAGCGAGAGGATGAGGAGCATGCCCTCCAGGACGCGGGCCGCATTCCAGCCCGAAGGCCTCCATGAGCTCCACAGGATGAGGAAGGGGGCGAGGAGGAGCGCGCCGCCCAGATCGCCGAGCCACCAGGTCAGCCAGATCTGGAAGTGGTCCGACCGCACCGCCTCGTTCGCCGCGAGGCTGGCGACTCCGAGGGTCGCGCTCACCATGGTGCTGAGCACGGGCGCGAGGAGCGCGAAGGCGAAGACGTCGCGGACGCGCTCGAAGGCGAGCCGTCCCCTCGCGCAGCGGGCGACCAGGAAGCTGCCGACGACCGCCTCGAGCGTGTTTCCGAGCGCGATGCCGGAGGAGGCGAGCCAGAGGCCCGAGGTGGTCAGGTTGACCAGGAGCGCGCCCAGAAAGACCCCCGGCCAGAGGCGGAGGCCGAACACGAGAAGGGCGGCCAGGGCGATGCCCGTGGGCGGCCAGACGGTCGTCGCGTTCTCGTTGGCCACGGCCACCCGCAGCCCCAGTTTGCCCGACACGAAATAGGCCGCCGCGAGCAGCGGGACGCCGACGAGCGCGACGCCCCAGCGGCCCGGAAACCGGGCGCTCGAGGAGGCGGCGGGGTCCGCGTTCCTAGCTGTCCCTGATGGCATCAAGGATGTCCCGGGCCCGGTAGGGCTTGGAAACCTGCTTCCGGATCCCGGCCTGGGTGATGGAGTCGCCGGTCCAGCGGTCGAGGAAACCGGAAATGGCGACCACCGGAATCCTCAACTGATGTTCCAGGATGTGGCGGGCCACTTCGATGCCTTCGGCATCGGGGAGGACGAGATCGAGAAGCACCAGGTCGAAGGTCGATTCGGTGAGCTTCTGGAGGGCCTGCTCGACTGACCCCGCCTCCTCGCAGGAGTGACCCGCCGATTCGATGAGCGTGCGGAGGAATTCCAGGCTGTCGTCCTGATCCTCGACGATCAGAATCCGCCGGGCTGCGGTCAGTTCCGCCTCGCTTTCGTAAACGACGATCGGAAGCCTGCCCCCCACCAGCTCCAGGAAGTTGCCGGTCGAACCCGATCCGTCGACGAAGGCGGCGCGGGCTCCGGAGCGGACGATCAGGCGGACGACCTCGGAGAGGAGGAGGGTGAGCGATCCGGAGAGCTTGAGCAGGTCGTCGAAGACGAACGCGACCCGGGAAGGCGGATTTCCAAGGGACTCGAGGCCCGTGACGACATTCGCGAGGACTTCCACAGGGGTCTTCCCGGAACACGCGAGCCGCTTGATGATCCGCGGGGGGAGTACCGGCTCGTCCGCGGGCTGCTTCCGGGGGGGCTCCGCGGCGGTCCCGTTCCGTCCGTTCCGGCGCAGAAGGTCCCGGAGAATACTCCGGAATCCCTCGTCGTCCCAGGGCTTCCGGATCAGGCGATCCACCGCCCCGTCGTTCATCGCGCCGGCGATGTCGCTCAGGTCGGCGTGGCCCGTAAGGATCACGCAGGCGGTCTTGGGAGAGCGCTGGCGGACCGTCTTGAGCAGGTCGGTCCCGAGCATCGACGGCATCCGCTGGTCGGCGATGATCAGGTTCACCTCGCGCGTGGACAGGAGTTCGAGCACCTTGACCGGATCGACGGTGGTGATCAGCTCGAAAGGTTCCTTCCTCAGGAGCCGCCGGACGGCCGCGAGCACGGGGGGATCGTCGTCGATGCAGATCACGACCGGTTGGAGTGCCGTCATCGTCGTACCTGACCTCGCTCGGGAAGACAGGACCGCTTCCATGAGACGTCCTCCCGATCCCTCACAGGCGAGACTCCAGAAAAGTCCGCTCTTCCGGATCCAGCCGATCCGCATAGTAATCGATGACGTCCAGGATCTGGTGAGGTTCGGAGGGTTTCGGGAGAAAGTAGTCCGCCCCCGAGCGGAATCCGGCGACCCGTTCGGCGTCGGACGCGTGGGCGCTGTGCATGACGATCGGGAAGAGGCCGCGATACCGGTCGCGGATCTGGCGAGACAGGTTCCGCCCGTCCAGATCCGGCATCAGGACGTCGATCAGCGCCAGATCGGGCCCGATGTCCGGGATCGAGTTCAGCACGCGCAGGGGATCGGCGAAGGTCGACACGCGGTACCCGTGGCGGCGGAGCAGCCTCGACACGGCATCCAGCATCCGGCGGTCATCATCGACGCAGAGAATCATCGGCGAGGATTCCGGGGCGCTGGGCGGGGTCTGAAGCCGTCCCTCGAGGGCTGAAGACACGAGCTCGATCAGGGTGGACGGAGCCAGCGGGCGGAGCCCGTGGTAGAGCAGGCCCCTCCCGATGCCCCGGTTGAGGTGCTCGGGCCTGGACGAGAGCAGGATCATCTCGGCGTCCGGATAGGCGGACTGGAGTTCCTCCGCGAGATCGGCGGACGGGCCGTTGCCCAGATCATCGTCCAGCACGATCACGTCGGGGGCGCAGGCCCGCGCGATCGCGAGGGCGTTTTCGGGAGACTCGGCCATCGTGACGCGCGCGCCGCGGCGGCGCAGTTCGGTGCGGAACGGCCGGGTCTCTCCCAGCCTCCGGTCGGCCTGAAGGATGACGGGCGGATTCTGGTTCATGGTCTCTCCCTCCTCATGTACGATATTTCCCGACCAAAGTCGCGGTTCAGGCCTGCCTGGCCTCCTCCTCCTGCTGGAAGTCCAGCTCCCGGTCGTGGAGCAGCTGGCGGATCGTCCGCCGCAGCATCCCGCTGTCCCAGGGCTTGCCGATGAGGCACTCCATCCGGCGCCGAACCCCCGGCACGGCGTAGGTGGTTCCCGGATAGGCCGTGAGGATGATGCGCGCCGTGGACGGCGAGCGTCTCGAGACCGCTTCAAGGAGCTCGGTCCCCTTGATCCCGGGCATCCGCTGATCGGTGATGATGAGGCTGATGTCCCTGCTCTCCGCCCAGCGGAGGGCGACCTCGGGGCTCTCCGTCGTGAGAAGCTCGTAGGGTTCGGCGCGGAGACATCGACGGAGCGCGGAGAGGATGGCGGGCTCGTCATCGACGCTGACCACCAGGTGCCGCTCGATCGTCCGGTTCATGCTTCGCCTCCCAGATCAGTCCCCCACATCCCGTCCGGATCCCGGCCGGAGCTCCGGCCCGATTCCCGTTCCTGGAGCAGCCGGCGGATCGTCCGGATCATCTGCAGGTCGTCCCAGGGTTTGACGAACAGCCAGCGGATCATTTTCCCGTACCCGATCGACCGGGTGATGCCTTCGGGGTATCCGGTCAGCAGGATGCCCAGGGTCTCCGGCGAGCTCTCGCGAATCGTCCGGAGCATCTCCGTGCCGGACAGCCCCGGCATGCGCTCGTCGCTGATGACCACGCTGAACTGCCGGGACTTCGCCCATTCGAGGGCTTCAAGCGGGCTTCGGGCCATGACGAGCTCATAGGGCTCCCGCCGGAGCGTCCGCCGGAGGGCGGCCAGCACGGCGGGCTCGTCGTCGACGCAGAGAACCGCGTGCTCGCAGTCGGGTCGGACAGGCTCCGGTCCCTTCTCGGACGGCGCCATCATGCAGCACCCCTTCCTTCGGCCCCCCGGAGGGCTAGAGCTTTGTTTTCAGAGCCTCGCGCTCCTCGTCCGAGAGATCGCCGACGAAGAAATCGACCACGTCCAGAAGCTTGTCGGCCTCGCGGGTCTTGTGGATAAGGTACCGGGCGCCCCGGGAGAATCCCTGATACACCGTCTCCTCCGAATCGAGGGCGGTGAGCAGGACGACCGGAATCGCGCCGGACTTCCGATGCGAGAGCTTGTCGGCGAGCTCCAGGCCGTCCATGCCGGGCATCATGATGTCCACGAGGGCGAGCGAGGGCCGGAACCGGGAGACGCTCTCGAGCGCCTGGCGGGCGGATCCGGCGGTGAGGACCTCGTATCCATGCCGGGTGAGGTCCCGGTCCAGGGATCTCAAGACCTGGGGATCGTCGTCGACACACAGGATCCGCGCGGGGGGACCATTTCCCGGAAGAGAGCGTTTCATAAGGCCTCCCTCAGGCGCGCGGCAGGTCCGACCAGGGCTCCCGCTCCAGGGCGGATTCCCGGCCCCGGAGCATGCTCCGGAGGGCCCGCTTCAGCTCCTCGTCGTTCCAGGGCTTGGACATCACCTTCAGGAGCGACCGGCGCGACTCGGGGATGGCCCGGACGCTTTCCGGATAGGCCGTCAGGAGGATCCGCAGCGTGTGGGGCGCCTTCTTCCAGACCTCCTCCAGGAAAAGGTCGCCGTCCATTTCCGGCATCCGCTGATCGCTGACCACGAGGCTGACGTTCTTTCGGGACATCCACTCCAGCGCGAGGCCGGGGCGGTCCGTCGTCACGACGTCGTAGGGTTCGCGTTCGAGCAGGCGCCTGAGGGCGGCCAGAGTCTGGAGATCGTCGTCGACGATCAGGACCGTGTGCCACTGGGTGAGGTCTTCCTGGGGGACTGGGGCGAGCTTGGCATTGCTCATGACGTCCTCCTATTTCCGCCGGGCGACCCTTCCGGCCGACCGGAACTTCCGTCTGGTCTAGGGCTTCCCTCCTCTCGGCCCCGACAGGGGCAGTCGGATGGTGAACTCCGTACCCTCGTCCATTCTCGACTGGACTTCGATCGTTCCTCCGTGCGCGATGATGATCTTGTAGGCCACGTGGAGGCCCAGGCCCGTCCCGGAACCGACGGTCTTGGTCGTGAAGAACGGCTCGAAGATCTTCCTCAGGTTTTCGGGCTCGATGCCCCGTCCGGTGTCCCGGACCGTGATCACGACCTCGTCGCCCTCCCTCCGGGTGGTCAGGAAGATCTTCCCCCGCTTCTCGATGGCCTGACCCGCGTTGACCAGGAGGTTGATGAAGACCTGACCCAGCCGCTGCGGATAGCAGGGAAGCGGGGGCAGCTCGCCGTAGTCCTTGACCACCTCCGCCTTGTACTTGATCTCATTCCAGCAGATCCGGAGGGAGTCCTCGAGACACTTGTTCAGGTCGGTGGCCTTGAGCTCCCGTTCGTCGACATGGGAGAATTCCCGAAGGCTCCGGACGATGTCCCGGATCCGCTCTCCGCCCAGCTTGCAGTCCGAAACGACCTCGGTCAGATCCCCCACGACTTCCTCGGCGCGGATTTCCTTGGCGAGGGACCGGAGTTCGCCGAGCGTCTCCGAGGGATCCTTCCCCTCCTCCTGGATCCGGGCGGCCTTCAGGGCGCAGTTCAGCAGGCGCCCGAGGTCGCGGCAGTACTCCTCCATCGTGTTCAGATTGGAGAGGATGTACCCGACGGGGTTGTTGATCTCATGCGCCATGCCCGCCGAGAGCTGGCCGATCGCCTGGAGCTTCTGTCCCTGGAGCATCTGCGCGTTCAGCCGGCTCTTCTCCTCCTCGGCCTTCCGCTTTTCGGTCATGTCCCGCGTGACCTTGGAGTAGCCGACGATCCCGCCCGCCGGATCGCGAAGGGCGGTCATCACGACGTTCGACCAGAACCGGCTTCCGTCCTTCCGAAGCCGCCAGCCCTCGTCTTCGACCTGTCCACGGTCCGCGGCCTTCCTGAGCAGCTGATCGGGCTTTCCGGCCTCGATATCCTCAGGGACATAGAGGACCGAGCAGTGGCGTCCCAGGATCTCCTCGGCCGTGTAGCCGTTGATCCGCTCCGCGCCTTCGTTCCAGCTGACCACGATGCCGTCCGGGGAGAGCATGAGGATGGCGTAGTCCTACACGCCCTCCACCAGGAGGCGGAACCGCATCTCGCTCAGACGGGCCGTGTCCTCCGCCCGCTTGCGTCCGGCGATCTCCCGCAGGAAATCCGTGTTGATGTCGCGGAGGTCGTGGACGGCCCCATCCGGAGCGGGCTCCTCGCGCGTCGAGACCCAGGCGTGGACGAACTTTCCGCCCTCCCAGACGCCGTCGGCGTCGAACAGTACATTCCGGATCGTGCCGTTCCTGCAGCGCAGGCGGGCGGGAAAGCGCCGGACCGCCTCCTTCCGGGAGAGCCGGGCCAGGAGATCTCCGGGCGCGAAATCGTCGTCATGGAACTCCGTGATAGACCGGCCCACGTACTCGGGCCGCGGGAACCCGAGCAGCTCCAGCTCCGCGCGATTCGCCCAGAGGATGATCCCGCCGGATCCGACGCAGTGGAGCGGGGTGGGCGTCCGGTCGTCGAAGCCCGAGGGGACCGGCCCGTCTTCAGGTTCGCTCGATCCGCCGGGATAGCGCTTCTTGAGTTCCCGGCCCTCGATCAGCTGAAGAATCGTCAGCTTGAGAGCATCGTTGTTCCAGGGTTTGCTGATCAGCCGGTCGATGCCGCAGGAGAGTCCGTAGGCCACGGTGGCGCTGCCGGGATGGCCCGTCAGGATCACGCGCATCGTCTCCGGGGAGCGGTCGCGGACGAGGGCCAGGAGATCCGATCCCCGCATCCCGGGCATGCGTTCGTCGGCGATGAAGACGTCGACGGGATTCACCGCCATCCAGCGAAGGGCCTCCTCGGCCGACGAAAAGGTCGCCAGCGAGTAGGGTTCGCCGCCGAGGAGGCGCCGGAGCGACGAGAGCGTCTCGGGCTGATCGTCCACGATCACCACGCTGGGCCTCTTCGAGGAGACGGGAGGGTTCTGGGTCTGGGGCTCCTGGATGATCATCGGTTCCTCCATCCTGACTACAGCTGGCTTCCCAGCAGCTTCCGCTCGGCGGGTCCCAGCTTGCCGATGAGATACTCGGTGATCTTCAGAACCTTGGTCGGATCGCAGGGCTTGGTGATGTAGTAGCGCGCGCCGGACTTGTACCCCTCGGCGATCTCTTCATCCGTGCTCCTGGCGCTGATGAGCACCATCGGAAGGGCGGCCCCGTATTCCTCGCGCAGCTCGGACACGAGGTCCAGTCCGTTCATGCCGGGCATCAGGACGTCGATGAAGGCGAGGGCGGGTTGGTGGAGCGGGATCGCCTCGAGCGCCTGCTCCGGGTTGTCGTAGCCGATGACCGCGTAGCCTTTCCGGCGCAGGATCCGCATGAGGCTGTTGAGAAACAGGACGTCGTCGTCCACGCAGAGGATGACGGGAGGCTTGCTCGGGGCCTGCTCCGAGACCCGCAGCGCCGCGGTGATGACCGAGCTCAGGTCGGAGTCGGCGATCGGGCAGACCAGGCTGCAGACCGGATCCAGATGCTTCTCCCGATCCCGGTCCGGGTGAGATCCCGGGGGAAGCAGGAGGATGATCCGGGCGCGGGGACAGCGGGCCCGGAGGAGCCCGATGAGGACCTGGTCTCCCACGTTCTCAAGCCGGTCGTCCAGCACGATGACCTCGGGCGACTCGCGCTCGGCGAGTTCCAGGAGCTCCCGGGACGACGAGCAGGACAGGACGCCGATGTCCCGAAGCTGCAGCTGAGCCCGGAGGCTTCCGGTGTTCTCGGGATCCGGGGAACCGAAGAGGACCCGTTGTTTTCTGTCGAACATGGCTTCCGACCTCCTCTGCCGGAATACCGGCAGGACCTCAAGTCTTTCGCCGGGATTCGCGAATGCGGGCGATCGCCCTTCGCGATGCGGCTCCCGCCGGGAAAGTATCCAGGGGAGAACGGCTTAGGAGCGGCAGGGGGCTTCAGGTCGGCTTCCCAATGCGTGAGCATTCGGGTGAAAGCCTTGAAGCCTCCTCTCTAACTATAACCTGTTCGGCATCCGGTTCCACAATCAAAAATCAAACTCCCCGGGAAAATTGCGCGACCTTGGCCCTCTCCTCCCCGGCGCCGGATCGACAGGCTTCCAGCATCGAGAGGAAATCCTCCGCCCAGGTGGCCGCGGTCGTCCGGGAGACCGCGGCGAACAGCTTGGAATGGCGCTCCCTCCGTTCGTCCATCGGCATGCGGAGGGCGCGGTCCAGATCCCGGGTCATGCCGTCGATGTGCCAGGGATTGGTGATCAGGGCGTCGCGAAGTTCGCGAGCCGCCCCCGCGAACGAGGAGAGGAGGAGGACTCCCGGGCGCTCCGGATTCTGGGCCGCCACGTATTCCTTGGCCACGAGATTCATGCCGTCCCGCAGCGGGGTGACGCAGCCGACCTCCGCCGCCCGGTAGAGCTGCGCTAGCTGGTCCCGGCCGTAGGAACGGTAGAGATAGCGGATGGGGACCCAGCTCGCTTCGCCGTGCTCCCCGTTGATCCGTCCCACGATCGTCTCCACCCTCGCGCGCTGCTCCGCGTACTCCGGGATGTCCTCCCGCGAGGGGACCGACACCTGGAGGAAGGAAACCTTCGTCCTCCATTCCGGGAACAGCTCGAGCAGGCGGCCGAACGCGAGCAGCCGCTCGGGGATTCCCTTGGTGTAGTCCAGGCGGTCGACGCCCAGGATCAGCCGGGTGCCCGAGAAGGGACCGAGGAGCGTCGAGATCTCCTCCGCGGTGGAGGGATCCTGGGTCTCCTGGAAATCCCCGGGGATGATTCCGATGGGGAAGGCGCCGACGCGAATGCGGCGGCCGCGGTGGAGGATCAGGTCGTCGCTGACGTTCGCGGGGGAGAGGGCTCCGACGCACTGGCGGAAGTTGTCCACGTGGCCCGGGGTATGGAATCCGAGGAGATCGAAATCGAGCAAGGCGTCGAGCAACGCATCGGCCCGCGGCAGGATGGAGAAGATGTCGGCCCCCGGGAAGGGGATGTGGAGGAAGCATCCCATCGGTCCCTTGTGGCCGTGGCGCCGGAGTCCGCGGGCCAGGAGAAGCAGGTGGTAATCGTGGGCCCAGACGGGCGTGTGGGGGCCGGCCAGCTCGGTCACGGCCTGAGCGAAGGCGTCGTTCACCCGGGAGTAACAGTCCCAATCCTCCTCGGAGTAGTGAACCCGGGTGGCGAACGAATGGAAGAGGGGCCAGAGCGCCTGGTTGCACAGGCCGTTGTAGTACTTCTGGTGCCAGGCCCCGGGAAGATCCATCCAGGCGAGCGCCGGATGGGACTCGTCGTCGACCGTCACGGGCCCCGGCTCGGAGCCCGAGATGAGCTGGCCGCTCCAGCCCAGCCAGATCCCCTTGCGCTCGGCGAGGACGGTTTCGAGGGCGGAGACGAGCCCTCCGACGTTTCGTTTCCGGTCCGGCCCGTTTTCCGCGGCGGATCTCAGGTGGGGCAGGCGGTTCGAAACCGAGATCAGCGAATACCGGGACTCCATCCCCGGGTGGCCGCGGGGGACGCGCGTCAGGGGCGTGGGCATTGCGGGCGGGGGCGGAGTCGGGCCCTCACGCCGCGCGTCGACGATCCAGCGCAGGAAGCGGACGGTCGATTGCGGATCGCGGAGCCGCCAGCGCGCAGCCGAACCCCGTCCGTGGTCCCGGCCCACGATGACGGCTTCGTCGCCCACGCCGAGGGCGCGGAACAGATCCTCGTCCGTCAGGTCGTCGCCCAGGGCGAGCAGGCGGGTGTCGGGCCCTGCGTGGTCGCGGAGCCAGGGAACCGCCGTGGATTTCCGGTGCTGGACGGGCCGGACCTCGACGGTCTCGGCTCCGTCGATGCGCTCGAAGCCCGGATGGGCCTCCAGCCAGGGGCCGATCGTCGCCAGGGCTTCGATCAGGGTTTCCGCCTTCTCGGAAGCGCGAATCGCGCGCAGGTGAAGCGCGACCGACCAGGTCTTGCGCTCGATGAGACATCCGCGAGTGCGGGCCGCGATGCGGTCCAGCTGGCGGGCGATCTCCTCGATCGCGCCCTTCTCACCGGTGTCGCCGGACTGCCAGGCTCCCGTACCCTTGGTCCAGCCCCCGTGTTCGGCGATCAGGTGCAGCCCCGTGATGCCGGCCATCATCCGCTCCAGCGACTCGCGGGATCGTCCGCTGAGGACGGCCGTCGTGACGCCGGGGAGGGCGGCCAGGTCCCTCAGCACCTCGGACACCGCCGGATCGACCCGCGCTTCGTCTGGCGTCGGGGCGAAGGGAATCAGGGTCCCGTCGAGATCCGTCAGGATCCCGAGCGGCGTGTGGCAGGCGAGCTTGTTCCAGTGATTCAGCGTGCTCATGGACGCTCCAAGATAGAGGAAAGGGTTCCGTCAGGCCGGCTCGGGAGGTCAGCCGGGCGTGGCGGCACAGCGCGCCTCCAGGGCGTCGCGCAGGACCCGGATCGCGCTCTCGAAGGGCGGGGATCCGGTCCAGACCGCGTCGGCGCCCGAAGCGAAGGCGTCCTCCGCGGATGCCCAGGATGCGGGGGGAGTGAGGGCGATGATATGGCTGGCCGGGGAGGCTTCCCTGAGCAGGTGCACGACGGCCAGCTCTTCGAGGCCGGGAAATCCGACCGAGGTGAGGATCGCGTCGGGCCGTTCGGATTCGGCGAAGTCGCGCGCCGCCCAGGGAGAGGAATAGGTCGCCACCCGGCAGCCCGATTCAAGGAGCAGCCGGTAGAGACGCGGAAGCAGATCGACATCGGAGTGGAGCACCATCACGAGGGGAATTCCGTCCTTCATGGTCCACCTCCTGAAGCGAGGCGGGGCCGTCGGCGGCCCGCGCACTCGAGTTCCATCGGGCTATGTAAGACCTTCTCTCTGTTCCGTTTCATCCCAGAAGCTCGAGAAACTCCGCCAGTTCCTTCTGGAGATCGTCTTCGTTCGCGGCCGTTTCACGGATCCGGTTCGTCACGATCTGTTTCAGCTGCGCCTTGAGCCGGTGAATCGCCGTCTTGGCCGCGGATTCCGAGAGTCCGGTGCGGCGGCAGATGACGTCGTAGCCGGCGTCCGCCAGATAGAGCCGGAAGGCCTCGAGATGGACGGGTCCGCCCTGGAGTTCCTCGATCGAGTGGTTCCAGAGGCTCCGGGCCCAGGCGCGGTTGAGCACGGCTTCCGGCGTCTCCCCCCCGGAGACCTGGAGGAGATACTCGGACTCCCCCTGGGCGAAATCGAGAGAGTACAGCTGCTGTTCGCCCCCGCGCTTCCGGCGGGATTCCGCCTTGATCCAGTCCTTCAGGAAGTTCGAGAGGGCCGCGAGCAGGAAGGTCCGGAACCGTCCGCGGGCGGGATCGGCCCGGTGAAGCGATCCCCGCTCGATCATGGTCTTCAGGAATTCCTGGACGATGTCCTTCGCCGCCTCGTTGGCGTAGCCGTGCTGCCGGACGAAGAAGTAGAGCGGCTTCCAGTAGAGGTTGATGATCGACTCGAGCGCCTTCAGATTCGCCGAGGACCGGACGAGCGTCCAGCTCGTCGTCGGAAAGCGGATCTGGTCTCCCATCATCTGCGTGTCGTCGCTGCGCCTCATGGACTCCTCCTGGGGAATCAAAAGAGTGAAAAGAAGGTCCGGAACCTTTCCCCGCGGGAGCGAGGGACTCGTCGAGGGGGGGAACGGTTCCGAAGAGGCTTGAGGGGAGAGGGGGACCGACCAAAGGTCCGCGTCCCAAACCCTTCCGATCCCTCGAGCCGGTCGGCACCGGAGATGCTTCGCCGACCGATTATATGTACGACTGATCCGTGGAACTCTTGCGACGAATCGTCTTCGAACCCGAAAATCGTCGGGGCAGCTTCCGACGGAAGATCACGATTTTTTTTCGACCTTCGTTATCGAAGCAGTTGATCGCGGGTCGGGGATCGGGGTATACTTCCAACAGTTCCACCGGTTCCCAGGTGCCTCCGGCACCGGAACCCGCGACGGGAACCCTTCGCCCTCCCCAATCTCTGCCTCTTCAGGCCTGCCTCCGCTCCGAGGAAGGGCGATTCCGAAATCCGAAGAGACGCCCGGCCTGTCTGTCCAGGGAACGCGCCGGGGATGGATGGCTTCGATCAGACAAGGGGGTCCGATGAAGACGAACGGCGCAGTCGCGACGGCCGGCAAGGCCGGCGGTCTCGTGAGGACGCTGAAGTCCGCAAGGAAAGTCGCTCCTCCGGCCCGGCAGCTCAGGAACTCCGGGGCTCCCCGGTCGACGGCGGATGCTTTCAAGAAGCTCCTGGCGGCGAACCGGCGGATGGCGCGCGAGCTCAAGCAGCTCCACAGCGAGCGGCGCGAGGTTCTGCGGACGCTCAAGGCGGTCGAGCAGGGCGATTTCACGGCGAGGGCGCTGGTGAACCACAACACGGGGGAGGTGGCCCAGTCGCTCAACAAT
>JACQFK010000536.1 GCA_016200125.1 Planctomycetota bacterium | reverse complement strand
GCCCTGGGCGCTGGCGAAGGACAAGGACGGCCTGTGGAGCGGGACCAGCGAGCCGGTCGAGCCGGGCTTCTATTACTACGAGCTGGTCGTCGACGGGGTCGGCGTCAACGACCCGGGCAGCCAGACCTACTTCGGCTGGGGCCGCGAGACGAGCGGCCTGGAGATCCCCGATCGCGCGCTCGACTTCTACGACGTGAAGCCCGTGCCCCACGGCGAGATCCGCATCCGGACCTACTTCTCGAAGACTACCGAGACGACGCGGCGGGTCCTGGTCTACACGCCGCCCGCCTACGATCGCGAGCCGGCGAAGCGCTACCCGGTGCTCTACCTGCAGCACGGCTCCGGCGAGAGCGAGCGGTCCTGGACCGGCCAGGGCCGGGCGAACGCCATCCTGGACAACCTGATCGCCGAGAAGAAAGCCGAGGAGATGATCGTCGTGATGGAGCAGGGCTACGCCGTGAAGGCGGGCTCGGTCCCCGGCGCCAACGCCCGCGGCAACGAGGGCTTCGAGGAGCTCGTCGTGAACGACCTCGTGCCGATGATCGACTGCGTCTACAGGACGATCGCGAAGCGCGAGTCGCGCGCCATCGCGGGGCTCTCGATGGGCGGCGGCCAGGCGGTGCGGATCGGCCTCGGCCACCTGGACCTCTTCGGCTCGGTGGCCTCGCTGAGCGGCGGCGCGGGCGCGCCTCCGGGGGGCGCAGCCGGAGCGTCGCGGCCCGAAGGGATCGCGAAGGCGCTTTCGGATCCCGCCGAGTTCAACGCGAAGATGCAGCTCTTCTGGATCGGCTGCGGGCAGCAGGACGGCGGCTACGGCCGCGCGAAGGACGCGCACGAGGCCCTGGAGAAAGCCGGCGTGAAGCACGCCTGGTTCGAGGTCCCGGGCGCCCACGAATGGCAGGTCTGGCGCAAGAGCCTGCACGACCTCGCCAAGCGGCTGTTCAAGAGCCCCTAGCGTCCCCCACGAAGGCCCGCGAAATCTCCTTCAGGACCTGCTGCTGGACGAGCGGCAGGTTCGCCAGCTTCGGCAGCCAGCGGGCGAAGCGGCGCGCCACGCGGGCGACTCCCTTGCCTTCGACGGCGTCCGACGCCCGGCGCGTGATCGAAATCGACCGCTCGTTCGCCGGGCGGCGCAGGCGCTCGTACTCCTCCACGGGACGCGGGTGGTCCGAGAGGAAGAGCTCCGCCAGCGCGCGGGCGTCATGGACCGACATGTTCGCGCCCTGGCCGCCGGCCGGGCTTACGGGATGGATCGCGTCGCCCATCAGCACCGCGCCCTCCGCCCCGTAGCGCACGGCATGGCCCCAGGGCCGCTTCACGTGGACGAAGTCGCGCGGAAACAACCGGCCCCGCACGATCTCGAGGAGCCGGGGATCGCTGCGGAAGAAGCTCGACCCCTCCGTCTCCAGGCCGGGTCCCTCCTTCAGGCGCGATCCCAGCGCGACGACCAGGCCGGCGCCCTTTCCCGCGGGGAAGGGCAGCGCGCCCGCGCCGACGAGCGGGGAGCGTCCGGCTTCGGGATTGAGAAAGATGTGCGGGCAGTTGGGGGGAAGCGACGCGGGCCAGTCGAACCCGAAGCAGAGGAACTCGATGGGGAACAGGCGCGTCGCCAGCCCGATGGAGCAGGCCTCGCGGACCTTCGAAGGGGCGCCGTCGTCGCCCACGGTCCAGCGGGCGCGGAGGTCGAACTCGCGTCCGCCGGCCGTCTCCCGCGCCCGGACCCCGACGACGCGCTCCCCTGCCTTCAGCACGGAGAGGGCCTCGACGCCGTGCCGGACCTCGAAGGCGGAGAGTTCCAGCAGCTTGGAGCGGGTCGCGCCGGGATCGGTGGACCAGGGCTGCACGCCGGAGGCGGCGATGGTCTGGGGCGCGATCTCCACGAGCAGCTCGCCGCCTCGCGTCGCCCGGATCGCCTTCACGGGCACCATCGCCTCCCCGAGCGCCTCCGGCGACAGCAGCGAGGCGAGGATCTCGACGGTCGACGGCCAGAGCACCTCCGGCCGGACGATCGGCGTCTTCCCGGGATTGCGTTCCAGCACCAGCACCCGGCGTCCCGCCCGGCCGAGCAGCCCCGCGAGCACCCCGCCGCCCAGGCCGCCCCCGACGATCAGGAATTCGGCGTCCATCCCGTCATCGTCTCCGTCGTCCGTCGCTCTGGCAACACTTCCTTGGCTCCGTTATCCTCGAGGCATGGACCGGATCGAGGACCTCATGAAGCGGATGCGGGCGAAGGGCTGGCTGCCTGGCGGTCCCGCCGCGGAGGAGGCCGTCGCGAAGGTCGAGAAGGAATTCGACGTCACCTTCCCGGCCGACTACCGCGCGTACCTGGTCGCGGCCGGCGGCGGCGACACGCTGGCGCCCGAAGCCTTCACCGGCCTGCTCCCCGTGAAGATCCTCTCTCTCTTCAACCGGAGCTACCGGATCCCCTGGAACTTCCCGGGCCTCTTCGCCATCGGCAACGACGGCTTCCTGGTCTATGTCTTCGACTATCGGAGCAACCCGCCCGTGGTGGCGAGCATCGGGATGTCGAGCTCGGTCTGGGAGGACGTCGTGACGGAGACCGACACCTTCGCGGAGTGGCTGGAGCGGCGGATCCCCTGAGCATGCCCCACAATTCGGCCACAGAGACACCGAGACGCAGAGCAGAGCCCCGGATGCGAAGACCCTTTCGGGCGAAACTCCGAAACAATCCTCTGCTCGGCGTCCCCGCGTCTCTGCGGCCGTCTTGTCGTTAGGGATTCAGCTGGCTGGCCGCCTCCTTGTCCACGACCCAGATGGCGCGGCGGGCGAGCTGGGCGGGCACGACCTTCGGATCGGCCACGCCGCTGAGCGCCCGGGCGACCATCGGCGCCTTGTCGAGGCCGGCGACGATCATCACGATGGAGCGCGAGCGCTCGATCACCGCGGGCGTGATCGTCATCCGCTCGGGCGGCGGCTTCGGGGCCGTCACCGCGACGACGCGCTCCTCGTGCTGGTCGAGGGCCGGGGAGCCGGGGAAGAGCGACGCGGTGTGGCCGTCCGCGCCCATGCCCAGCACCAGCACGTCGATCGGATCGGGGAGGCGGCGGCCATAGCGCTTGGCGGCCTGTTCGCGGTCGGGCGCGTCGGCGGGCATCCGGTAGGTCTGGCCCACCGCCTCGGGGTGCGACTTGAGCAGCGTCTCCATCACCAGGCGGTAGTTGCTGTCCGGATGGTCGACCGGCACGGCCCGCTCGTCGGCGAAGTAGATTTCCAGCTGCGGCCAGGGGATCTTTTCCGCGAGGTCGGAGTTGCCGAGCTCCTCGTAGACGGGGCCCGGGGTCGAGCCGCCGGAAAGGGCCATCGAGCAGAGGCCTCGGGCCTGGACGGCGGAGACGATCTTCTTGCCGATCGTCTCGGCGCCGAGCCTGCGGAGCTCCTCGCGGTCGCGGGCGACGAGCAGCTTGAGGCGGGACCGCGTGGTCACGCCAGCGGCCTCCAGCGGCGGCCGTCGCGGCGGAGCAGGTCGTCGGCCTCCCGGGGGCCCGCGCTGCCGGTGTCGTACTCGGGCAGCGGCTCGCGCCGCGCCTCCCAGGCTTCCAGGATGGGGCTGACGAAGGACCAGGCCTGCTCGTCGCCGTCGCGCCGCGCGAAGAGCGTGTGGTCCCCGCGCATGGCGTCGAGCAGCAGCCGCTCGTAGGCCTCCCAGGGGGCGCGGTTGAAGGAGTCGGCGTAGGAGAAGTCCATGGTCACGCTGCCCACCGAAAGATCCTCGCCGGGGACCTTGCAACCGAAGCGGAGCGCGATGCCCTCGCGCGGCTGGATCCGCAGGGTCAGCACGTTGGGCTCGATCCGCTGGCAGACCTCCTCGGTTCCGAAGAGGCAGAAGGGGATCGACTGGAAGTGGATCGAGACCTCGGTGTTGCGCGCCGCGAGGCCCTTGCCCGCGCGGACGTAGATGGGCACGCCCTGCCAGCGCCAGTTGTCGATCGCGAGCTTGAGGGCGACGTAGGTCGGCGTCCGCGAGTCCTTCGCCACGCCCTCCGACGCGCGGTAGCCGCGGTACTGGGCGGCGACCACGTCCTGCCCGACCTCGCCCGCCGTGATCGGCCGGATCGAGCGCAGCAGCTTGAACTTCTCGTCGCGGATGTCGTCGGCCTTGAAGGTCGCGGGCGCCTCCATCGTGCAGAGGGCGAGCACCTGGAGGAGGTGACTCTGGACGATGTCGCGGAGCACGCCGGTGGCGTCGTAGAACTTGCCGCGCCGCTCGATCGTGAGGTCCTCGGCCATCGTGATCTGGACGTGGTCGATGTACTTGCGGTTCCAGATCGGCTCGAAGATGGAGTTGCCGAAGCGGAAGACCAGGATGTTCTGGACGGTCTCCTTGCCGAGATAGTGGTCGCTCCGGAAGATCTGGCTCTCGTCGATCACCTCGGCGACGGTGCGGTTGAGCTCGCGGGCCGACGCGAGGTCGCGCCCGAAGGGCTTCTCGATCACGACGCGCGACCAGCCGGGGGATCCGGCCGCCTGGAGCAGCCCCGCGGCCTTCAGGTTGCGCAGGATGACGGGGAAGACCCCGGGCGGCACGGCGAGGTAGTAGAGCCGGTTGCCGGGGAGGCCGGCCTTCTGCTCGACCGCTTCGATCGTCCGGCGCAGCTTCGCGTAGTCGTCGGGCGCGTTCACGTCCGCGACGACGGTCTCGATGGAGCCGGCGAAGCGCTTCCAGACCTCCTCGTCGAGGGGCTTGGAGCGGGAGAACTTGGAGACGGACTCCTGGAGCTGCGCGCGGAATTCGGCGGCGGAGGTGACCGAGGTGCTGGTGCCGATGAGCGCGAATTTCCCCGGGAGGTCGCCTTCGCGGGCCAGGTTGTAGAGGGCGGGGATGAGCTTGCGATGGGTGAGGTCGCCCGTGACGCCGAAGATGACGACGACGCAGGGGTCGGGCGGCCGGGAGCGGACGACGGCGGGGCCGGCGTTGGGATTGACGCGGATCCGGGTTCCATCCATGCGGGGTTCCTTTGTACCAGCGGGCGCCCGGGGGTCAAAACAAAATCCCGGGCGCTCAGGCCCCCGTCGCCAGCCTCTTCAGGAACATGACCTGCGGGGCCTCCAGGCACTCCGCGAGGTCGGCCAGGTCCGCCTTGGTGGCGTTCTGGCGGAGGTTGTCCAGGCAGGCGCCGAGCAGGTGGAACATCGCGACGGCGTCGTAACCCTCGCTCTGGTTCCCCCAGGCGCGGAACTCCTTCAGGTGTCGGACGAGGTCTTCCAGCGTGTTCGCCTGCATGCGTGGCCTCCCAAAGGGAACCGGATCAGCGCTTCGAGGCCTCGAGGCCCGCCCGGCACGCCGCGATCTCGTCGCGCAACTCGGTCTTGGCGGCCTCCTGTAGCCGGACGACGTGAAGGTAATCAGTCAGCGCGGACTGGTAGTCTTCCTCGGCCAGGCGTCCGGCTTTCAGCAGGGCGCGCTGGCGGTAGGCGTCCGCGCGGAAGCGCAGAGCCTGCAGGTGGTCGTGCGAGAAGAAGAGCACCTTGTTGAAGTCGTTGATCGCGTCACTATAGTGGGCCATCGGGATCGGCCGGTGGGGGGCGGCGAGCGTCTTCGCGCGGCCCTGCCAGATCAGCGCGATCCCGGCGAAGAGGGGATTGGCCTCGATGGCCTGCTTCGCGTCGGAGATCGCGGCCTGGAAGTCCGCGACGGCCTCCGCATCCCGCCCGGCCTTCGCCTTCCAGTCGCCCCTATGGACATAGGCCTCCGCGCGCAGGATCCGGGCCGACGGCTGGGTCTTGAGGGCCTCCTCGAGATCGCGGAAGGCGTCATCGAAGGCGGAGGCGGGGTTCTCCTTCCGGCGCAGCTTCTCGACCGCCAGCCGCATCCGGGCTTCGCCGCGTCCGGAGAGGCCCGCTTCGTTCTTGGGGCTCCGCGCGAGCACGGTCTCGAAGCAGTCCGCCGCCGCCAGGCAGCGCTTCGCCGCGTCCTCGCCGGGCATCGCGGCCAGCATGAGCTCGATCCGCCCGCGGCGTTCCGGCGCCTGGACGCCGTCGGGGATCTTCTGCGTGGCGACGTCGAGGTCGCGCGTCGCGATCAGGAGGGGCTCCCTGGGCATCTTGCCGACGCCGGCCTGGTAGTTCGCCCAGGCGATGTGGATGTTGGCCCGCGCGAGCCAGGTCTCGCCGCGCCCCGGGTTCAGCTTGAGGGCCTGGCCCAGGTCGGCGATGGCGTCGTTGTAGAGCGGCTCGACGTTTCCCCCCCTCACTCCGATCCAGATGCTCCAGGGGATGCGCGCCACCGCCCTCCAGGAGTAGGCCTCGTCCCCCTGCGGGTTCCGCTCGATCGCCTTCGCCAGGTCCTCCATCGCCTCCTGGCAGAGGGGGACCGGGTCCTGCAGGGCCATGAGCTTGCTGACGGAGAGCGCCGCCCGCACGACCCCGCGCCACATCCAGGTCGGGGCGGCCTTCGGGTTGAGCTCCAGCGCACGGCCCAGGTCCTCGGCCGCCGACTGGAACTGGCGCGTCGCGTCGTCGGAGCGCTTCCATCCGATCGAGACCCCGAGGTAGAAATGGGCGAGCCCCCGCTGGCGCATCGCGCCGTCCCGCCGGGGATCCTTCTCGAGGGCCTGGCTGAAGTCGCCGATCGCGGCGATGAACACGTCGGAGGGATCCTCGCCCCGCTGGTGCATCTGCTGGCCCCACTGGAGCCGCGCCTCGCCGCGCCCCTCCAGGTGGGGCAGGCAGCCCTTGTCGTGGTCGAGCCCCTCGCTCCAGACGGCGACCGCCTTCTCGAAGCGGCCGGCGTCCTGCTCCAGGAGGGCCAGCGCCTCGACGGCCTCCTCCAGGAAGGGGGCCTGCGCGAGCGCGATCTGGAGCGAGGGGCGCGACCGCTTCACGATGCCGCGGGCGCAGGCGAGTTCCGCCGCGCCGATCTCGCCGCGGCCCCCGCTTTCCAGCGCGTCGAGGTCCCCCTCCATCCGCTCCCGCAGGCCGCGCGCCGCCCCGTCGCCGCGGAGGAGCTTCTCGCGGGGGGGCACGGCGACCTCCTCCGCGCGGATCTTCGCGGCGCCCTCCTGGATCAGCTTCTCGCCCAGGCCGCGCCAGGCCCGCTCCACGAGTTCGTCCTCGCGGCGGCGGAGGAGGCGCGCCGTGAGCACGAGCCGCTCGTAGCGGGCGCGGGGGCAGGAGGAGTCCCGGGCGAGGGCGAGCTCCTGCTCCTCCAGCGCCCGGTCGAAATCCATCATTGCGCGCTGCATCCGGCCCTGGAGGGCGTGGGGCTCGGCCAGCCTCGGGTAGCGCAGGGCGGCCGCGGCGCAGGCCTCGACGCCCTCGGCGACGAAGGTCTTCATGCCGGCCAGGTCGCCCCCGCGGCGCAACTTGAGCGCCGCGCGCAGCTCGGCCTCGATCCGCTCGTTCAGCTGGCCGATCGCCTCGCGCCGCATCCGCGCGCCCCAGCCGAGCAGCCCCAGGATG
>JACQFK010000535.1 GCA_016200125.1 Planctomycetota bacterium | reverse complement strand
GCCACGACGCCGTACTTCGCCTTGTTGGTCTTGCCGTCGTCCTTCTGGTAGACCTCGCCGTCCGGGTCGCTGACCATCATCTTGTAGAAGTAGCCGTTCTTGGGGGCGGGCGCGAGGTTGTAGCGGACGGCGCCGTCGGGGTCGGCCGCCGCGGTTGCGGGGTCCAGCAGGAAGATCGCCTGGCCGGAGCGGTCCTTCAGCGAATGGAGCCCGGCGACGTCGCGCGTCCAGTAGTCGGCCACGCCGTTGGCGTCGCTGTCGGAATTCTTGAAGGTCTCCTCGGCGTTGCGGATGAACTGGAGGCTCACCTCGGCGATCATCTCGTTCCCGGCCAGACCGCCCGGCGCGCCGCGGGAGTTCATGCCCGTGAGGAAGGGGACCGCGACGGCGCCGGCCAGGGCGACGAAGCCCACGCCGGAGGAGAGGCTCACGCCCGTATTCGAGCGCGACTCGATCACGAGCGCGTCCGGCAGCGTCCGCTTGGACGTGAGCGAGACGCCGATCAGGTCGGCGAGCGTCTCCTCGAGCGGCAGGCGGGCGAGGTCGACGACCAGGTCGCCGGTCTCGTCGCGGGCCATGTCGCGGAGCAGGTGGAGGAAGGGCTCGGCGATCCCGTAGCCGATCACGAGCGTCCGGCCGAGGTCGACATAGGTCCTCGAATCCCAGGGTCCCTCCGGCAGGCGCGCGGCGACGGCCGCGTACTTCGGATCCTCCTGCAGCGGCCTTCCCTTCGCCTCCGACCGGATCACGTGGCGCTTGAGCGCCATCGGGGTGCTGCCCACGAGCAGCGTCTTGTCCTGGACCAGGTAGGAGAGGCTGAAGCTGAAGGTGAAGAAGTCGGGGATCGGGGCCGGCACGCCGTCGAGCAGGTGCTCCAGCCCGAAGGTGATGTAGCGGATCTTCCGTCCGCGGAAGCTCATCTCCTCGATGGGAAAGCCCGCGTCCTTGCATGCCTTCTCGACCGCCGACTCGAACAGCGCGACGTCGTTCAGCGGGACGGCGGTGATGGAATCGGGCCAGAGGCCGCCGCCGTCGGGCAGGGTCGTCCACGCGGTCCAGCTGGCGCCGAGCGACGCGAGCGCCTCGCGGATCTTGAAGCCCACGCGCTTCTCGTACTCGCCGAAGGCCTCTTCCATCCCGCGCTCGAAGTCGGGGTCGATCTTCGACACGGCGCGGAGGACGTCGTAAGCCTCCGCGAACTGGATGCCCGAATGGGAGTAGGAGAGCGCGCCCGCGGGGACCATCCCGGCGGCCGGATCCTCCGGCCTGCCGCCCGAGAGGATCTTGAGGAAGCCGCGGTCCTGGCGCGCGGTCATCAGGGCGTAGCGCTCGCGGATGTGCGGGCCGTCGTAGCCCATCGACATCGCCAGCGAGGGGATGTCGGCGAGTCCGAGCGCCTCGAGGGCGCGCAGCGCCTCGTCGCCCAGTTCCCGCCGGTACTGGCGGAGCCCCTGGCCGACGTTGGCGTAGAGCAGGAAGAAATGGCGGTTGTCGGGGGACACCCGCGCGCGGGCGGCTTTGAAGGCGGCGTCCTCCCGCAGGCCGGCGAAGGCCTTGTCGGCGGCGCCGTCGACGATCTGGTCCATCCGCTCCTGGCGGGTCGCCACGATCAGCGTCTTCTGGATCAGCGCGTAGTAGATCCGCAGGTGGTCGTCGCCGAACTCGCGGACCGTCGTCCCCGCGCGGGAGTACTCGCCCTCCTTCAGGTTGCCCTGCTGCTTGAAGGTGTCCTTGATCGCCGCGGCCGCCTTCTCGAGCTTCGAGCCGTCCAGCGCGCCCAGCGTGAGGACGAGGTCGAGCTTGTGCTGGTCGCTCATCGGGATGTCGTAGACCGCGAAGGCCAGCGGGCCCTGGAGCAGGTCCCAGATCTCGTCGATCGAAAGTCCGGTCATCCCCTTGGCCATCTCGTTGAAGGGCGGCGTCATCCGCCCGCGGACGTTGGCCGGCTGGGTCTTCCGCTTCTTCCACCAGGCCTCGAAGGGCCCCGTGAAGGACTTGATCTCCGGATGATTCACGAGCTTTGCGAGGTTGGACTTCGCGTAGTCGTCGGAGATCGAGGCCGACTGGGGGAGCGAGAGGTAGACGAGCGCGTTCTGCGGCAGGATCCGCTCGGCGAGGAAGGAGTCCGGCGCCTCCTGGGCGATCGTGATCGAGGCCAGGGTGAAGGCCAGGGCGGCGACGCGGACGGGCAGGCGCATTCTTCCTCCGGAGCGGTGAGAAATGGACTATAGTGGAATGCACCGAACCTTTCAAGCACCCTTGCCTGTCGGAAGTCCATTCCTGGGGAGGACGATTGATGAAGCGGACATGCGCGGCGATCCTGGTGGTCGTCCTGTCCACGGGCGCGGGCGCCCAGGATAAAAAGGACGGCGACAAGATCGGCAAGGACAAGGCGCCGGTCGTGCTCAAGAAGGCGCTGGCCGAGATCCAGAAGAAGAAGTGCGCGTCGATCAAGGAGTCGGCCGAGCTCTCGGCCGGCCCCCAGCGCGTTCCCCCCTCCACGTTCGAGGGAATCCTGCGCAAGGACTTCTCCGCGGTGAAGGGGAGCGCGGAGGTCTACGCCAAGGGCGCCACCTACCTGGTGAACCTGGGCGGCCGCTTCGATCCGCCCGACGATCTGCAGGGCCAGGACGCGATGGGCGCGCAGAGCTACCGCAATCCGTCGATCCTGCTCGACGAGGTGGGCAAGCTCGCCTCGCCCCCGCAGTTCGGGCCCGACGAGATGGTCGAGGGCAAGGACTGCAAGACCGTGGACATCGCGACCGACCCCGCGATGCTCAAGCAGCACCTGAAGGAGTTCGGCGACCGCCTCAACAAGGCGATGAAAGGCATGATCGGCTTCGGCGGCGCCCAGGTCTTCGACATGAAGAACGCGATGGACGAGAAGAACACCGCGTCGTCCTACCACGTCTGCATCGGCAAGGAGGATCTCCTGATCTACCGGATCGACTTCGTGATCCGGCCCAAGATGAAGCCCGGCGCCCTGCCCGCGCAGATCCCCCTCCCGCAGGACATGATGCAGAAGATCGACGTCCACTTTTCGAAGTGGGACGAGGACGCGCCCTTCGATATTCCCGGCTTGATCAAGACGAAATGGGGTATTAAGTAGTCAGTCCGTTCGCAGAGGAAGGGAGGTTCGCCGTGCGTCATCTTGCATCCGCTTCCACGTCGTCGAGCCTCTGGTCCCCCCGCCGCTGAAGCGACCGGCCGGACCGGCCGGGCTCTCACTCTCGAAGGAGGCTCCTCGCCTGCCTTCTGATTTTTCCTATCCTTACGTGGGAGCTTTATGTCATCGAATCACGAATCCCACCGCCCCCGCTGGGCGGACCACAAGACGCTCCGACTCTGCCGCCAGGTCCTCGAAGCGCTCCAGATCGGCATCGCCGGCCATTGCGGCGACGAGGTTCTGCAGGAGCTGTTCATTTCGTCGGTGGAGCCCGCTGCGGATCCCTCGCGCCTGCAGGTGACGGTCGATCTGCCTCCCGACGTCAGCCCGGCCGACGCGCTGGCCAGGCTGGAGAAGGCGAAGGGGCTGTTGCGCTCGCTGGCCGCGGAAGCCATCAGCCGCAAGAAGGTGCCGGACCTGGTGTTCCGGCTCGGCGGTCTGAACGGCCGCTAATATCCCGCGCGGATGTCGTCGCCGGTTCCGGGCTTCCCGTCGCGTCCGACGCTGCGAAGCTGGAACCGGCCGGCATTCGCCGGCGCCTTCGTGGTCGGATGCAGTTCGGGCAGCACCTGGACCTCCTCGGCCTCCGCCGTGATCTTGTAGCGCGTCAGGCTCGCGCGTGTCTTCTCGAAATCCTTGTGATGGAAGTAGGTGATGACGTTGCCGAAGTAGTCCGTGTATTCGAAGAGCTCGTTCGTCCCGAAGTACCAGTCGGTCAGGTTGCGGTCGGCCTGGTCATGGTCGACGTTGCCGAGGTGATCGTCCCGCTGGAAGAAGGGGCCGCCTCTCTTCTTCGAGGACAGGCAGGCGACCAGCGCCTCGATCCCGTTGTTCGTCTCGTTCGGCGGCCGTCCCCCGAGCTCCTCGATGGACGACGGCGGGTAGTCCCCCCATTTCGTCTGGTAGGATACGACGGCGGCCGAGAGGTCCTTGAGCATCGCTTCGGTCGCGTTTCCGTGGGACGTGTTGAGCACGACCGTTGCGGCCACGGCGCTCAGGGCGATCAGGATGGCGATGATGCAGATGACGACGAGCAGTTCGATCAGGGTGAAGCCGGCCCGGACCTGGAACCGCGGGGTCATGGGACTAGTATAGCGGGGAGGAGCTAGGCCTGCGCGGGGGCGCGGCGCGGAGCCGGGGCGTCGTCGGCGATCGGCTCGTTCTGCGACGTGGTGAGCTGGTACATGATCCCGAAGAGGAGCAGGGGGAGGAAGATGCAGAGGTGGACCAGCACCGCCAGGTCCGCCTTGACCTCGCCGATCAGCTTCGACACGATCGCCGCGGAGATGCCGTAGGTTACGAAGACCGCGCCGATCAGCGACGAGTTGAAGACGAAGAAGAACTTGGGGAAGATCGCGCCCAGGCCGCCGCCCAGCAGGAAGGCCATCGAGATCGCCGACAGCGTGTGGTCTCCGGGCCGGAAGTAGGCCGGGAAGAGCACCGATCCCATGATCGCCACGGTGAAGCCGCCCAGGAGGATCCCGACGAAGCGGCGCCAGCACGTGGCGATGAAGGCCCCGCCCACCGCGCAGGTGGCCAGGTACAGCATCGGGGTCACTCCGCCCCCCGCCGGCTGAAGATGGCTCTTCAGCATCAATCCCGCCCAACCGCCCACCAGGAATCCAGTGACGCCCAGGAAGTAGGAGTGGTGCTTCCAGGCGAAGAGGAGGAAGGAGCCGCCGAACACGATGGAAAGAAGCGCCACGATCTCGGGGAAATGGCTCCCCACCATGTTCTGCGTGGTCGACAGGTTCAGCCGTTCGACCAGCGCCACCAGCTCTCGAATCATCAGGGACTCCCGCTGATGATAGCTATCGGCGGGCGGGTCTATTTTTCTTCAAGAAGTTTTGCAATGGCGTTGCGAAAGTCGCGGCCGGCGATGTTGTAGAAGCGGATCTTGCCCTTCCGGTCGATCAGCGTCGTCGACGGCAGCCCGCGCACGTCGTAAAGGCGCGCCAGCCGGCCGTCGATCCCCTTGGGGTCGTAGCAGAGCAGCCACTCGGGCCGCACCTGCGCCTTGTAGATCGCGATGTCCTTGCGGTCCGTGCCGATCGAGACGGCCACGATCTGCAGGTCCTCCCCCCGGCCCGCCTGCGCGGCCTCCTCGCGCGCCCGCTTCAGGAAGCGCGCCTCCGCCAGCGCCGCCCCGGAGGCGGGCTCGTAGAAGTAGACCACGACCACGCGGCCGCGCAGCTTCTCGAGCGAGACCTCGCGCCCGTCGGCGTCCTTCTCCGCGAAGGGCGGGGCGTCCTGGCCGATCTTGAGATACTCGATCAGGTGGCGCCGGGCGATCTCCACGGGCTCCTTGTCGGGACAGTCCCGCACGATCTCATCGAGGGTCTTCCGCGCCTCCGCGTTCCGCTCCTGCACGTGGTAGACGATGGCGAGCTGCATCATCGCGCCCCAGGATTCCTTGCGCGCCTTGAACTCCTCGCGCGCCTTCTTCAGGAGCTCGACCGCCTCGTCGTAGCGCTTCTCGTTCTGCAGCGTCACCGCCGCGTACATCCGGGCGAAGACCGCCCGGTCGTCCTGGGGATGGAGCTTGACGAATTCCTCGAACGAGGCGCGCGCCTCCGCGTCCTTCTCCTTCTCGAGATGGATTTCGGCGATCGCGAAGCGCGCCGAAGCGGCGTCGGGGCCGTTGGGATAGTCCTTGAGGTAGGCCTGGAGCCGCTCGACCGCGCGGTCGTAGTCCCGGCCCGAGAGGTAGGTTTCGGCGATCTGGAACGCGGCCCGGGGGGCGTCCTTGTGCTTGGGGTACTCCTTCAGGAAGCGCTTGAGCTCGCGGCGGGCGTCGTCCAGGGCCGACCGGAACTCCGTCTCGGTCTGGGCCCGTTCCCGGCGCTGCTGGAACAGATAGAGGATGCGGTCCAGTTCGCCGTCCTGGAAGAGAAGGGCCGCGGCGAGAAAGACGAGCATGGGATTGACCCTCCGGGCGGCGCCCATTATAAACGACGCCCCCGGCGCGCCGCATGGGATTTCACGCGGCCCTTGAACCCTCTTGTTTTATAGTTTATAATTTACATTGAAACCGGAGGCGCTGCCTCCGGGTCTAAGGAGGAGCACCGTCCATGACCCCGAAGAAGCTCTACAAGATCGGGGAGGTCATGAAGTACAGCGGCCTCTCGCGGCAGACCATCCACAACTACACGATGATGGGGCTCATCATCGAGGAAGAGCGCACCCCCTCCGGCCACCGGCTCTACCCGGAGAACGTGTTCGAGCGCCTCAAGAAGATCGAGCTCCTTCACCGCCACCGCCGCCTGCGCGAGGTCGTGGAGATATTGAAGAAGGAAGACGGAGAAGCCCAGAAGAAAGCCTGAAGATACACTTCACCACGAAGGCACAAAGGGCACAAAGAAGAAGTTCCGGGTCGTCCCCTTTGTGGCCTTTGCGTCTTTGTGGTGAGTGATGTGCTCCGTCGGGAAGTGAGAGAGGGGGCGGTTTGAGGACGTGGATTCTCCGGGCGGCCCGCGAGTGGCCGCTCTGGATCGCGGTTGCGGGGATCCTCTCGCTCGGCCTCCTCCCCCGCGCCGCCGGACTCGGCCTCGCGTCCGCCGACGTCGAACGGCGCGAAATCGACGACCTGCGCCGCGACGTGGACGGCGGCGATCCCCGGGGCGCCGAAACCCGCCTCGCCACGTTCCTGGCGCGCAATCCCGCCAGCCCCCTCGCCGCCGAAGCGGAGCTCCTCCTCGCCCAGGCCACGATCGCCCGCGCCCGGATCGGCGACTTTCCCGGGGCCCCGGCCCTGATCCGGGCCGGGTCGGGCAGAACCCCGGCCCTTCGCCGGGAATCCGCAACGCTGCTCTCGGAATACGGGTTCCACGCGGACGCCGTCGCTCGCCTGCGGGAACTCTACGACGAGACCCACGACGTCGATCTCGCCCTCGACCTCGTCCCGGCCCTCACCCGCCTCGCCTCGGCCGATGCCGGGCTCCGCCACGCCCTCCTGGACGAGGCCGCCGCGCGCCTCTCCGACTTCATGCGCATCGCTCCTCCCGAGCGGCGCCTCGAGGGGATCCTGGCGCAGTCGCGCATTTTCCGCGAGGAAGGGCGCGACGAGGACCTGCTGGCGGTGCTGGCGGGCGCGATCGCCGAGGCCCGCAGCCCCCGGGACCGGGGCCTCCTCCACCTGGAGCGAGGCCGGACTTTCGCGCGGCTGGGCAAGCATCGCGAGATGGAGGCGATGTCCTCCTTCGACGAGGCGGAGAAGCTGCTCGTCGATCCGATGGCGCGGGGACTTGCGGCCGTCCACATGGCCGAGCTCTTTGCCCGTGCCCAAAACCCGGAATGCCTCGACGTCTGCACCCGGGTGATCGCGTCGGACTCGCCCGCCGCCCCGCTGGCGCAGCTCGTGGCCGGCGTGTTCCAGCTCAAGACCGAGCCCGCGGCGGCGATCGATTCGCTGATCACCGGCTTCTCCCGCCTCCGGCGACCCCGCCTGGTCGATCCGGCGGTCTTCGACCTCGACTGGGTGACCGGCGCCGTGCTCGCGGCGGCGGATCGCGGGATCGAGCTCGACCGTCTGGCTTCGGTCATGGGCGAGATCGGCCGTCTCCAGCCTGCCTCGATGCGCACCCGACTGGACCAGGCCCTGATCCTGCTCCGCGCCCGCCGCTTCGAAGAGGCCGCGAACCTGTTTCTCGCGGCGGGAGAGGTCCTGAAGGCCGCGGAGGCCTGCGCCGAAGGCGGGCTTCATCTCCGCGCGGCTTCCTTGTACCGCCGCTTCGTCGAACTTCAGCCCGTGGCCAACGTCGACGGGCTCTTCCACCGCGCGCTGAGCCTCGGGAAGGCCGGGGACGTCGCGGGAGCGACGGCGGGATTCGCGGACTACCTCTCGAAGGCAGGTCCGTCGGGCCGCCGCGCGGGCGACGCGCTCCTCGAGACGGCCCGCCTGCAGGAGCCGGAACAGGCCCTCGCGACTTACGACCGCGTGCTGAAGGCGCGCGAGGTGGCGACCTCGCCGGAGCGCGACGACTGGGCGCGCGCCCTGCTGGGCCGCGGGCGCGCGCTCGTTCAGCTCTCGCGGACGGCCGAGGCGCAGAAGGTCCTCCGCGAGTATCTCAGGCGCTACCACGAGCGTCCCACGTCGATCGAGGCCCGCTGGCTCCTGGCCGGCGTCGCGATTCGCGAGGGAAAGTGGGACCTGGCGATCACCTGGATCGACGAGCTCGAGAAGGCGGCGGAAAGCGACCCTGCACCCCACCGGGACCTCCTCAAAGAGGCGCGCTTCGTCCGGGCCGGCCTCCGGTTCACGCTCGGGGACTACGCCGCCGCCCTTCGCGGATTTGAAGAGGCGGCGGGAGCGGACCCGGCGTTCGAAGACCGGCTCCGGTCGCAGATCGGGCGCGCGCGCTGTCTCTCGCGTCTCGATCGCAAAGAGGATGCCCGGAAGGCGCTGGCCGAGGCGCGGACGATGATCGATCAGGGAGGGTTCGCCGGCCCTCAGCGCGACTACTGGGAGCTGCTGCTGAACGAGCCATGAGCGACGCCGCCGCCGTCCTGGACCGCCTGCGCCGCCAGCAGGAGAAGTACCGCGAGATGGTGGACGTCGTCGCCTCCCAGCGGTCGGTGTTCGCGTCGATGGACGTGGACGCGATCCTGGGGCTGATCGAGCGCAAGCGGTCGATCCTCGCGGAGGTCGACCGCCTTGAAGTCGAGCTGGCGCCGGCCAAGGCCGACTGGGCGAAGGTCCGGTCGGCG
>JACQFK010000569.1 GCA_016200125.1 Planctomycetota bacterium | reverse complement strand
TTCCAGCCCCTCGGCGTCCGCAGCTCGACCGTGACGGGCGCGTCCTTCCGGCCGTCCACGTACATGAACACGCTCGCGCCGTTGATGAAGGCGTGATCGGCGTCGAGGTGCGAGGTCTGGACCGAGAGCTCGAAGGCCCAGACGTCGTACTCGACGGCGATGTCGCCCTCCGCCGAAACGCGCCAGCGGCTCTTGTCGACCTTGCGCCACGAGTGCTTCCCGGCACGGAAGTCCTGGACGTTCTTGGCGAAGTCGCGGACCTTGTAGGAGCCGGGCGTCCAGGCGGGCATGACGAAGTCGGTGGCGCCCTCGGGCGCGCCTCGGACCTCGATCTTCACGTGGAAGAGATGGGAGTTCGGGTCGGGCATCGTCACGGTGTAACGGACGGTGGTCATGGCCCCCTACTGTAGGAAGGGGGCGGGAGCGGCGCAAGGAATCGCAGGCGCTTGACACGCCGTCGGCCGGGCTGTAGAATATGAACATGTTCATTAAAGAGATCGCCCGGGGAGCGGGGGCGGCCTTCCTCGCGGTTGCGGCGACGGCGGTTCTGCTCCCGCATTTCCCGGGGTATCTCGGCGACTTGCTGATCCTCGGGGCCTGGCCCCTGGTCGCGCTCACTGCCTACGTTGTGACGCTCGCGCTCTGTCCGGATCCCAGGTTGGACGAGAGGAAATGATCATGGGACGCCTTGCCCGGGCTGCGCTGCCGGCGGCCGCGGCGTTCGGCGCGACGGTCTCGCTCCTGCAGGCCGCCGGATTCGGCATGCTGTTCCGGGTCCCCGCGGGATGGGTGGTGGCGGGCCTGCCCGCCCTGGTGCTGGGCTGCATCGTGTACGAAGGAAGCCGGGTCTCCGGAAAGGGATGATATGGGCCGCCGCGAATCGAAGAAGGAAGCCACCAAGAAGAAGATCCTGGACGTCTCGCTCCAGCTCTTCCAGAAGATGGGGTTCGGGAGGACGACGATGCGCGACATCGCGAAGAAGTGCGGCATCGCCCTCGGGACCACCTACAACTACTTCCCCACCAAGGAGCACATCGCCCACTACTTCTTCGAGCGGGCGCTGGACGAGGTCATGGAGCGCTACCGCAAGGAGGAGCCGCCCGACGCGCCGCTCGACGAGAGGCTCTTCCTGCTCCTCTCCATCGAGCTCGAGAAGATCGCCCCCTACGAGGAGTTCCTGAACCTCATCGTCACCCACGCGGTGCTGCCGACCTCGCGCCTCCACCCCTTCAGCATGGACTCCCAGCGCCTCAAGATGAAGTACCTGGACTTCGTGGGCGGCATCCTCGAATCCGCCAAGGAGAAGGGCGAGTTCTCCAGCCTCGGCTTCGACTCGATGATCCTCTCCGCCTTCTGGGTCTTCCACCTGGGGATCATGATGTTCTGGATGAACGACCCGTCCCGCAAGAAGGAGGACACCTTCATCCTGCTCGACAAGTCGCTGAGGTTCGTCCTGAATGCGATGAAAGGAAAGGCGCCTCTTGGGACGAAGCGGCGGAACTAGGATCCCCACCAGCGCCCCGGGCCGCCTCGTGCGCATGGGGCTGATGGGAGCCGGCGTCGTGGGCCGCAACACGATCGCGGGGATCCGCAAGATCGGCGCCTCCCAGGAGCGGCTGCGGGAGATCGACCGGACGACCCACGAGTCGAACGCGATCCGCATCTTCGACTCCATGTCGCAGATGAAGGGCGCGTTCATGAAGCTGGGCCAGATGCTCTCGCTGCAGGCCCACACGCTGCCCGAGCCCTACCTGCGCCGCCTCGCCGACCTCCAGTGGGAGGCGCCGCCGATGCACGGCACCCTCATGCGGATGCAGTTCCGCAACGAGACGGGGAAGAGCCCCGAGGAGGTCTTCGACGCCTTCGAGCGCGAGCCCTTCGCCGCCGCGTCGCTCGGCCAGGTCCACAAGGCCCGCCTGAAGACCGGAGAGCCGGTCGCCGTGAAGATCCAGTATCCCGGGATCGAGCGGTCGATCGACAGCGACTTCGCCAACCTGAAGGCGATGCTCTCCACGATCCGCCTCAGCCGCGAGCAGTACGGCGAGGTGTGGAACGCCGTCGAGGAGGTCCGCCTCCACTTCCACCGCGAGGTGGACTACGTGCAGGAGGCGGACACGATCGAGGAGTTCCGGCGGCTGCTGCGCGACCGCGACGACGTGCGCATCCCCCGGGTCCATCGCGAGTTCTCCACGGCGCGGGTGCTGACGATGGAGTTCATCGAGGGGAAGCACCTCCGGGACTACCTGAAGGGGAAGCCGTCGCAGGAGGAGCGGGATGCGATCGGCGACCGCCTGCTCGACCTCTTCTTCCGCCAGGCCTTCGACTTCGGCCTGATCCACGCCGACCCCCATCCGGGCAACTATCTGTTCCTCGAGGGGGGCCGGATCGGCCTGCTCGACTTCGGCTGCGCGAAGAAGTTCGAGCGCGCCTTCATCGACGAGCACCGGAAGCTCTTCCGGATCCCGCTGGGCGACGTGGAGGCCCTCGAACGGCACTACCGGAAGTTCGGGATGCTCGGCGACGACGACCCGAGGCGGGAGGAGAAGAAGGCGGCGCTGCTCAAGATGCAGCGGGTCGACATCGCCAAGTACCACCAGAACCGGGTCTTCGACTTCGGCGACGCGGCCCACTTCCGCGAGGTGGTCGGCGGCCTGCAGGAGCTGGCGAAGCTCGGGCTGACGACGCCGGGCTTCGTCCTGTACGTGCGGGCGAAGATCGGGCTCTACAACCTGTTCCACCAGCTGGGGGCGCGGGTGGACTGTCACAAAGTGTTCCTCAAGTATGTCTAACAGGCGGAGATAAAAATGAACAAGTTCATAAACGGACCCGACAGCCTGGCGAGCCTCGCGGGCTGCGCCTGTTGGCTCCTGGCCCTCGCCGGTCTGATGTCCCTCCTGTTCGGCGCGATCTACCGGGTGGTCCGATGACGACCTCCGCCCGCGCCTTCGCCGGCGCCGCGCTCGGCGTCCTCTTCGCCTCGGCGGCCTTTCCCCTGGGCATGGCCCTCCTCGGCGGCCGGGTCGCTGAAAGCGCCCTCTTCATCGCGATCCTCATCCTTCCTGTCATGGCGGTCTGCGCCGGCCCCGGAGCCTGGGTGCTGGCGTATATCCACAGCGCCCTCCTGGAGCACTTCGCCCGGGGGGCCGCGTCCAGGAAGTCCATCCTCAGGAGGGCCATCCTGCTGGGACTTCCCCTGGGGGTGGGCAACCTGATCGTGACGCTCTTCGGCCTCGCGTTGATCTCGGGAGAAGTCGTTCATCTGACCGGGCGCGCCGAGGATATCTTTCCCTACCTGATTTCCGCCCTCGCCGGAGGCGCCGGCCTGGGATGGGGATGCACGCTCGAACTGAGGCCCGGAAGAGTCCCGGCCCCCCGCCCCGTCCGGAAGGTCGGCCGCCGCGACGGCGCGCCATTCTTCGACAGCCGGATCTCCCGGAGGGCGTCATGAGAACCCTCACGGGCGTACTGACCGGAATCCTCCTCGGCGCCGCAGGGTTCTGCTTCTGCTGGCAACCCCCGGGGAGCCTCGTCTTCTACCCGGCCGTCTTCATTGTCATGCTGGTCAGCGCGGGCCCTGGAGCCGCCTTCCTCAGCCTGGTCCTCGCAGGAATCATGAAAAGCTTCGCTCGCACGGCGATGACCCGCGCGTCCATCCGCTGGAGCGGAGTGCTCTTCGGCCTTCCCCTGGGTCCGCTCAACCTGCTTCCCTCGTTGTTCATCTGGAATCTTTGGGTCGGCGGGAACACCCACCTGGGCTTCAACGACCTGCCGGTCGCCTATCTGGTCGGAGGACTTTGCGGCGGAGCGGGGCTCGGATACGGCGTCACCTATACCCTGAAGCCGGGGGAAAAATGCTGACGCTCAGCGCCCGGGCGCAGACGGCCTTCCGGGCCGACGAAGGCCGGCCGCTCTTCCACGCCGGGTGGCGGCGCACGGTCTTCATCCACTACGAAGTCGACCCCGCCGCGCTGCAGCCCCAGGTTCCCTTCCCGCTCGACACCCGGGACGGGAAGGCCTACGTCAGCCTCGTCGCCTTCACGCTGAGCGACCTCCGCTTCGCCGCGGGCGGGCCGCCCTTCCACCCACGGCTTCCTCAACGTCCGCGCCTACACGCGCCGGAACGGGATCTACTTCCTCGCGGAGTGGCTCCCCAATCCCTTCTGCGTGCTCCTCGGACCCCGTCTCTACGGATTACCTTACCGTCGGGGCCGGCTCGACTACGATCACCTCCCCGGGTCGGGCCGGCTCCGCGGTCGCGTTGAGGACGACGAAGGCGCCCTCGAGTACGAGGCCGCGATCGAACCGCGCGCCGCCTTCGCCCCCTGCGAGCCGGGAGGCCTCGACGAGTTCCTCCTCGAGCGCTACACCGCGTTCACGAAGCGCGGCGACACCGAGCGGCTCTTCCGCGTCTGGCATCAGCCGTGGCCGCAGATCCCGATCGACGTCACGATGCTCGACGAGAGCCTCCTGGCCTCGACCGGCCCCTGGTTCCGGAGCGCCCGCCGCATCGGCGCGAACTATTCGCCCGGCTTCGCGGAAGTCTGGATGGGCCGGCCCCGGAGGAGGACGCCCTCATGATCATGCTCCTCCTCGCCGGCGCGCTGCAGCTCGCCATCGCGGCGGCCAACCTGCCGCTCTCGTGGATGCTGCAGTTCGGACGCGAGCAGCGGCGGCTCACGCCGATCGTCCGGCAGATCCACCAGGTCCACCACGCCTACATCGCGGGCCTGCTCGTCGTCTTCGGCGCCCTCTCGATCACGTTCCCGGACGAGCTCTCCGGCGGCGCCGGGCTGGGCCGGGTCCTCTCCGCCGTGCTCGCCCTCTTCTGGGGCGCGCGCTTCGTCGTCCAGCGCTTCTACTACGATCGCGACTTCCTCCGCCGCCACCGCGCGGGCGACGTCGCCTTCTCCCTGATCTTCGCCTTCCTTTCCGGTGTCTATGCGGCCTCCGCCGCGGGAGCCCTCCGATGAAGAAAGACCTCGTGATCGCGGTCACCGGCAGCCACGGGTTCGTCGGCGCCCCCCTGGTCGCGCGCCTTCGCGCCCAGGGCCACACGGTCCTCCCCCTGCCGCGGGAGATCGGCCTGCTTCCCGGCTGCGACGTCCTGATCCACCTCGCGGGCGAAAGCCCCGCGGGGCTCTGGACCGCCCGGAAGCGGCGGGCGATCTACGCCAGCCGCGTCCTGGGCACGCGGCGCCTCGTGAGCCGTCTCCGCGACGCCGTGTCGCTGCCCAAGGTCTTCCTCTGCGCGTCGGCGGTCGGCTTCTACGGCCACCGGCCCGGCGGGGCGCTGGACGAGACCTCCGGGCCGGGACGGGGCTTCCGCGCGGAGACCTGCCTCGACTGGGAGGCCGAGGCGATCAAGGCCGAGGAGCTCGGGATCCGGACGGTCCGGCTCCGCTTCGGCAGCATCCTCGATCCGTCGGGCGGCTACCTCGGGCGGATGCTCCCGCTCCTGCGTCGCGGCCTCTGCTTCGTCCTCGGCGATCCGGACGACCGCTTCTCGTGGATCAGCCTGGAGGACGCGCTCCGGATGATCGAGTTCGCGATGCGCAAGGACGGGGTCTCCGGGGCTCTCAATGTCACGGCGCCCGTGGCGGCGACGCAGGGCGCCTTCGCC
>JACQFK010000568.1 GCA_016200125.1 Planctomycetota bacterium | reverse complement strand
GGGGGACGGAGCTCCGCGGGAGGGGGAGGCGGCGGCGCGGGGAGGGCGGCCGACCGGACCCCGGTGGCGGAGCCCTCAGGTCTCTGGGCATTGCACTTGATGCAGCGGGGGAAATGATCGGCGTACTTGGTCCCGCAGGAGGGACAGGTGAGGGCTGCCATCCAGCCTAATTCTACTCCGGCGCGGCCTCCAGGGAGGCGCAGACCATCTCCTGCTCGTTGCGGGCGAAGAGGTGGCGGTTCGCGAACGACGGCGGGGTCCAGACGACCTTGCGGCCGCCGAAGAGATAGGACGGTTCGAGCACGAGCGTCCGGCTCTTCTCGCAATAGCCTTGCGGCGTGAGTTGCGCCCGGATCAGGATGCCCTGGTCGCTGAACATCCAGACCGAATCCCCGTTGGGATAGAAGTGAAGGGTCGCGCCGTTCTTCACGGCGGTCGCTTGGTCGCTCCTCCAGACGACCTCGCCGCTGCGGGCGTCCAGGCAGACCAGCATCCCGCTGGATCGCTCCGCGTAGACGTGATCCCCGCGGAGCAGCGGCGTGGACGTGCCGCTCCAGACCCGCTTGGCCGGCGCCTTCGACTCGGGCCAGATCAGCGTCGCGGCCGGCTTGTCGGGATCGAGGCGGAACATCATGCCGCTGACGAGGAGCAGATTCCCCTGCACTACCGGGGTGGCCACGATGCTCGGTCCGTTCTCCAGATCCGCGAGCTCCCGCCAGAATGTCTTCCCGGTCCGGGGATCCAGGGACGTCACCGCCTGCGCGGTCCAGACGATCAGCTGCCGCTTCCCTCCGGCCTCGATCACGATCGGCGAACTGTAGGTCCAGCGATCGCCCAGCGCCCTCCAGACTTCCTTGCCGCTGTCCTTGTCGAAGGCGACCACGCAGGCCTCCGGCTTGCCGCCCAGGACCTGGATCAGCAGGTTTCCTTCGATCAAGGGCGAAGGGGTGCAAGTCCGGTTGCTGTCGAGGACATAGTCCTGGGCGAGCGTCCTTCTCCAGATCTCCGTGCCGCGGACCGCATCGACGCAGAGAAGGTCGCCGTCGGCGCCCGCCGAGTAGAGCCTGCCGCCGTTGACGACCGGCGTCGCCCGCGGGCCGTCCAGCATCTTGGGCAGGACCCAGTTTTCGTCGTAGTTCACTTGATACGAGTGGGTCCAGAGAAGGGCTCCCGTCTTCTCGTCGAAGCAGCGGAGGCGCTCCCCGGCCTTGGGCGGCTGGGAGGTCGAGTCGTGCAGATAGACCCGGCCCTGGGCGATCACCGGACTGGAGAAGCCTCCGCCCGCGGGGACGCGCCAGCGGATCTTCAGCCCCTCCGCCGGGAAGTTCTCCAGGAGCCCCTTTTCGCTCAAGACGGCATCCCGTCCGGGCCCGCGGAACTGCGTCCAGTCGTCGGCGCCCGCAACCGTGAAGAGCAGCAGGGTCCATCCCGTCGCCGCCAGCGTCTTGCGCATCATCCAAGCCTCTAACGGGCGAAATCCAGATCGTTACAGAGATTCGGGGCGGTCGCGTCGCGTAGTAGAGGCGGATCTCCGAAGAGCCCCTTTTCAAGGAACCGCTCCATGAAGCGTCGCGAATTTCTGGCCGGCGCCGCCGCCGGCTTCTGGATCGCCGGGCGCCAGACCGGGTACGGCCAGGAGAAGTCCCCCAACGCGAAGCTGAACGTCGCCTGCATCAGCGTGGGAGGCCGCGGCCGCGCGAGCCTCGACGCCTGCAGGAACGAGACGATCGCCGCGATCTGCGACATCGACGACAAGCCGCTCGACAAGGCGAGCGTCGATTTCCCGAAGGCGAAGCGCTACAACGACTACCGCGAGATGCTGGAGAAGGAGGCGGGGTCGATCGATGCGGTGACGGTCGGCACCCCGGACCACCACCACGCGCCGGCCGCGGTCCGCGCGATCGCGCTCAAGAAGCACGCCTACGTGGAGAAGCCGCTCACCCACAGCGTCTACGAGGCGCGGACGCTCGGCGAGCTCGCCGCGAAGAACAAGGTCGCCACGCAGATGGGGACGCAGGGCCACGCCAACGCTCGGCTGCGCCGGGTCGTCGAGCTCGTCCAGGCGGGGACCCTGGGAACCGTCCGCGAGGCCCACGTCTGGTCCAACCGCCCGATCTGGCCCCAGGGCATCGGCCGCCCCAAGGACACTCCCCCGGTTCCCGCGAACATCCACTGGGACCTGTTCCTCGGACCGGCGCCCGAACGCCCTTATCATCCCGCCTATCACCCCTTCAAATGGCGCGGCTGGTGGGACTTCGGCACGGGCGCGCTCGGGGACATGGCCTGCCATCTGATGGACCCCGTCTTCTGGGCGCTCGACCTGGGCGCCCCGTCGACGGTCGAGGCGGAGGGCGAGCCCCTCAATCCGGAGACCGGGCCGCAATGGTGCATCATCAAGTACGAGTTCCCGGCAAAGGGGACCCGGCCGCCGCTCAAGATGACCTGGTACGACGGGCTCAAGCTCCCGCCTCTTGAGCTGGCCCCCGGCGTCGAGAAACTGCCGGCGAACGGCGCGATCTTCGTCGGCGAGAAGGGGAACCTGCTCGCGATCGAGGAAGGCGTCCGCGATTACAAGCTCCTGCCCGAGGGGAAGTTCCCCGACGCCGAGCAGCTGAAGCCGACCCTTCCCCGCTCGCCCGGTCACCACGTCGAGTGGATCCAGGCCTGCAAGGGCGGCGCTCCGGCGCTGAGCGAGTTCGGCTACGCGTCCAACCTGACCGAGGCGGTGCTCCTGGGCAACGTCGCCTTCCGGGCGGGCAAGAAGCTGGCGTGGGACGCCGCCGGGCTCAAGGCGACGAACTGCCCCGAAGCGTCGCAGTACGTCAAGCGCGAGTACCGGAAGGGCTGGGAGGTGTAGGCGGTCAGCGCGGCGAGCGGAACGCGATGTTCTCCTCGCCCGAGTCGCCCCCCGCGCCGCCGAGGTCGACGCCGTGGACCCCCGCGCTATACACGACGAACCCGGCTCCCTCGCGCCGGTAGAGATAGGGCTTCCCGGTGAAGGGATCCAGCGGCAGCTGCGGCAGGAACTCGCGGACCGGGTCGAGGGTCGCCGGATAGGCGCCGTGGGCCTCCTGGTGCATCCGGAGCGCCGTCCCCAGCTGGGCCGTCCCGAGGTAGGCCTACGTCGCGGCCTGCCGCGCCTGCGCCCGTTCCATCGCGGGCAGCATCGCCCCGGCGAGTTCCGCGTACCAGGGAGTCCCCTCCGTGCGGGTCCGGCCGAGCCGCTCCAGATCGTCGCGGACTTCGTAGTAGGGGCGTCCGGCCAGCGGCACGTATTCCGCAAGAGTTCCGGCGAAGTACTCCATCTCGTGGGCCGTCAGCTGCGTGGGCGGACGCCGGACGTACGGCCCCTCCAGGCCCTGGAGCATCCGGAGATCTCCTCCCTCCTGGATGAGCTTCACGCCGGAATAGAGTTGGAACAGGAGCACGTTCTCATAGCCCTGCCGGACCCGGTCGGGCGAGAGCGCGGGGAGCAGCGACCGGAGCCGCTCCGGAGAGACCTCGCCTTCGAATTCCTTCTGATTCGCCTGGGCGCCGATCGAATGGAGAAGACTCCGGAGCAGCTGCGACATCATGATCGGCTCGTCCGCCACGGCCTCCGAGAGGCGGAGCGACGCGCGGGCGATCTCGGCGGCCTCCCCCTTCCCGGCCAGCAGCGATTCGACCTGCAGGAGCCGGGAGGACAGGATGAGCGGATTGACGTGAGCCAGCTCCATGGCCGCCCCCTGGGAGTACTCCAGGCCGAAATTGCAGCGGGGAAGGTCCGCCGCCTTGTGGAGCAGCGCAAGCGACTCCCGGTTCCGATCCAGGTAGCCCTGCAGCTTCGCCCGCTCGGCGGCCGTGATCGCCAGGCCGTCCGAGGCCCTCGAGACGATGTCGGCATCCGCGTCGTCGGTCTCCCCCACCTGCTTCTCGAAGGCCTTGCGGTAGAGGAGCGCCGCATTCTGCTCGTCGGGCAGGGGAGGCGGCACGAGCTCGATTCGAACGCCCTCGAGCGCCTCCGTGATTTTCGCCGCGTCGCCGGACTTGAGCGCGGCGAGGAGGCGGTCGAAGGCCCGGCGCGCCCGGCTGACCGGGGCGGGAGGGGGAGGCTCGGCGGCTTGCCGCGCGGCGGAGGCGTCCGAGCGCGGAGGCGGCTCGGGAGCCGCGGAATCAGCCTTGGGAAGGCGGGGTTGCAGCGACGGCGCCGCTCGATGCGTCCGGAGGGCCGCTCCCGCGAGCAGGGCCGCTCCGACGACGACGAGAAGACTTGTCTGCCGGCGACTCATCTTCAGATTGGACGACGCGGACCGGGATTCAGATCGGGCGATTCGTTCCCAGCGTCAGGTAGAGCGAGATCGTCTCGCCGATCAGGACGAACACGACGGCGACGTAGAGAATGCCGGTCGCCGACTGGTTGGCGTGCCGCTTCGCGCAGGAGAGGCTCATCAGCGCCAGTACGGCCGCCAGCAGGATCCCCGCGGCGATCCGGGTCGCCATGATGATCTTGTAGAAGTCCTCCAGCCGCCAGTACTCCCCGAAGCGCGTGGCCGCGTAGACCGCCACGATCGCCCCCTTCAGGACGATCGCCCCGACGAACATCCGGCAGAGGCGGATCAGGATGTCGAAGGAGAGCTGGGCGTTGGCGAGGTACCAGTGGCCGGTCGACATCGCGACGAGCGAGGTCCCGAGCACCAGCGCCGCGCTCAGCAGGTGGAAGACGAGCAGCAGGGCCGTTCCGGTGCCGTAGGCGGTCCAGCCGAAGGCCGCCATGATGACGAAGACCGCGCCCGTCGAGACCGGCAGGATGAGCGCGTCGGGGCGCAGCTCCTTGTCGGCCGCGCGCACCACGAAGTTCTGCAGGAGGACGAGGAGCGCGAAGAGGATCGAGAGGCCCGCCACCACCTTCATGTAGCCCGTCCCCTGCGCCAGCCCCTGCCAGGGCTTGCCGACCAGCACCGCGACCGAGGCCAGGACCAGGAGGACCGTGGAATGGAACGTGAAGTAGTACTTCCCGATCTGCTTGTAGGGGACGGCGAGCAGCGAGGCGCCGCTCCCCAGCGCGAAGAGGTTGAGGAACACGGGGAACCAGTCCTTCACCGCTTCACCTTGCGCCGGGGGACGAAGGCGCGGAGCCCGGCGGGCGTCGGCTCCACCTCCTCGGGCGGCCGCACCATCCAGTCGGCCGCGAGGGCGTACTCGGCCGTGGGGTGGCCGTAGCTGTCCTCGAAGTCGGGATACGAGAGCAGGATCTTCTCGGCGCAGCGCTTGTGGCGTTCCTCGCCGGTGATCCGCCAGAGCCGGGCGAAATTCTCCGCCGCCCCGGCGTTCTCGGGCAGGTTCTTCTTCAGGCGGGACAGGTCCCCGCGGTCGAGCGCGTCGACCGCCCGGTCGACGATCCCCTTCTCCGCGTCCGACCAGAACCGCTTGAGCAGGTCCTCGGTCATCGTCTCGGCGACGTCGAGGTGCTTCTTCTCGCCCGTGTGGTCGTAGGCGTCGAGCAGCGCGGAGGCGAGCGCGATCGGATCGCGGGCAAGCACGAACACCTGGGGGCTCCCGTCGTGATAGTGGGCCACCGTGCCGTCGCGGACGCATTCCTTGAGCAGCCACTCGAGGCCCCGGAGCGCCGCCGCCGCGAGGCCGGCGTCGCCGGTCACCTGCGCGGCGCGGAGGAAGGTGGAGGCCATCGCCGCCGAGGCGGGGACGAAGACCGTGCGGTCCACGGACGGCGGCTCCCGCTTCGCCCGCTCCTGCGGGCTGGCGCCGTAGTAATCGTCGTCGGCCCGCTGGCTGCCGAAGAAGACGCCGCGGTCGGGATCGAGGAGCCGGGCCTTCGCCCAGGCGAGCGCGTGGAGCGCCTTGTCCCGGTACTTGTCCGCTTCCATCACGATCGAGGCGTCGAGGTAGAGCCGGATGAGCCCGGCGTTGTCCTCGGCCAGCTTCTCGAAGCGGGCCATCGTCCAGGTGTCGTTGGTGGCGTAGTGGAAGAAGGCGCCCTGCTCGTGGTCGTAGAGCCCGCGGTCGGCCATCGCGTCGAGCGTCTTGGTCAGGAGGTGCCGGAAGTCCGGCCCCTGGGTCTCGTGGAGCGCCTGGAGGGCCACGCGGAGCGAGGGGACCAGCGGGAACTTGGGCGCCTTGCCGAAGCCGCCGTACATCGAGTCGTGGGTCGCCACGACGCCGCGGACGGTCTTGCGGAAGACCTCCATCGTCAGCTGCGCCACGCCGCTGAACTGAGGCTCGAGCGCCTCGCGGATCTTCTCGTCGCGCCGGGCGATCTCCTCGACGATGCGGTGGCGGTTCGCGGCGTAGCCGGCCTTGAGCTGGACGAGCAGCTGCTTCATCTGGTCGCGGGCGACGAAGGTGGCGCCGCCCATGAGCTCCCCGGTGGGGGTCAGGAAGGCGGTCGTCGGCCAGCCGCCCAGGTTGAAGCGGTCGTTGATGTCGGGCCGGCGGTCGCAGTCGACGCGGATGGCCACGTAGTCCCGGTTCAGGAGCTCCGCGATCTCGGGGTCGCCGTAGGTCTGGGCGTCCATGACGCGGCAGCCGTGGGACCAGGGGGCGCAGAGGTCCATGACGATGGGCTTGTCCTCGGCCTGGGCCTTGCGGAAGGCGTCGTCGGACCAGTCGAACCAGCGGACGGTCTCGGAAGGCAAGGGGATCCTAGACCTTCGCGCTGCAGAGGGCGCAGCCGCCCTGCCCGCAGCCGCAGAGGGGGCCGCTCAGCCCCTTCTGGGGCGCGGCTCCGAGGTTGAGCCCGAACACGGTGTACTGCTTCGTGACCTTCTTCGCGCCGCACTTCGCGCAGGCGACCTTCTGCCTGTCGGAGCGGACGAGCACCTCGAAGCGGTGCTTGCACTTCCCGCAGAGGTACTCGTAGGTGGGCATCGGATCTGATTCTAGTCTGCGGAGGGGCTCATTTCAACCCAAGGCGCGGGCGGGATCAGAGGCGCTTGAGCTGGGGCTGGTTGGGCATCCGGTCGGGGCCCAGGTAGGTGGTCTTGCACTCGACGCCGACGCGGTCGGCGTAGGAGCCGTCGGGGTAGAGGATCACGATCGCGTCCTTCTGGACGCAGACCTCCTCGCAGAGCTTGCAGCCCACGCAGTCCTTGGGGCGCACCACGCGCGCGACGGCGAAGAACTCCGAGGGGTTCTCGGGCTTCACCATCTCGATGCAGTCGAAGGGGCAGACGTCGACGCACCACTCGCAGCCGGTGCAGTTCTCCTCGCGGACCACCGCGACGGGGCGCTGCTTGGCCTCGATCTTCGGCTCGATCTCGCCCAGCTCGTTCTGGATGCAGTCCACGGGGCAGTAGCTCGCGCAGACGCCGCACTCGATGCAATCGGGCGGGTTGATGATGTGGAACTCTTTCGTCTTCGCCCACTCGTGGACTGTGCCGCCCCAGATGCAGGGCACGGGGCACTTCTTGGCGCAGATCGTGCAGCCGATGCACTCGTCGTTGATGTAGTAGGGCATGGCTACTTCTTGATCTCGTACTTGATGACGTTGACGGGGCAGCCGGCGGCGGCGTCGGCGATCTTCTCCGACCACTCCGCCCACTTGTCGCGCCCCTCCATCTGCACCACGCTCGTCGTCTCGGTGACGTGGAAGACCTCGGAGATCGTGTCCTCGCAGAGGTCGCAGACGATGCAGCCGGGGATGATCCAGACCTTGTCGACCGTGCCGCGGTCCGTGTTCGACGCCTTGCCCCCCACGCCGCTCTCGACCACGTTGCCGTCGAGGTCCGTCCCCGGGGCGGCGGCCGGGGCCGCCGCGGGAGCCGCCCCGGCTGCGGGAGCCGCCGCCGCGGGCTTGGGCGCGGGCTTGGCGGCGGGCTTCTCCTGCTTCGGCTTGGC